>QHVX01000389.1:531-3243 GCA_003222375.1 Acidobacteriota bacterium | reverse complement strand
GAGCCGCAGGATTGTTCGAAGAAAGGAATGAAAACCTTTCTATTCAAAGTGAAGTGGTTCAGGGAAAACGTCCGCACCTTTACCGGACCGGATGCCGCGCTCGTCGCCGCCGGAAACATGTACCTGGGGGACACGATGCGCATATTCAAGGGTTGTTACGACGAAGCCTTCGAAGAATGCACGGATTTCAAGGACCCGACCCAGGTGGAAATCATGGCCTGGATCTGGACCGCGATGCAGAGCGAGGGAAAGGAGGGCACTGTGGACTCGGTGAAGATCCCGAGGTGCTTGACGTTCGAGCTGACCTTCGACTCCGTCATCGAAGAGCTGCCCCCACCGGGAGGACAGGGGCCCGCCTTTGTCTTTCGTCATCAGGTTCAGGCCGTCGTTCCATTGACTTTTAATTCGTATGACATCGGGCCGATGGGGAACGGAGAGCTCCGATATGCGAGTCTCACTTACACCGGGCCTTCGATTGCTCCATGCTCGCCGACCACCGCGGGAAGCAATTCGGTCTTTCAGGTTGTGAAGACCTCGCTCGACTTCAACCTCTTCGAGAGCGGATCACCGCCCCAGCCGATGACATTGGAGTATGACCCCGGCTATCCAAATTTCACATTCACGGTGAATTGTCCGGAAGCCCCTCCGATCGTCTTACAGCAGCAGCGGTGGCGCACCCAGTACTACGATAACTTCCACGCTAATGAACGCTCAGGCAGCGGCTTTCTTGCCAAAGACTGGGCGCGAAGCAGAGTCCCCTACGCCCGCAAGACCTATCAGAGACCCTCGGCTTTCGCGGTAGAAACAACAACCCTGACGCTGAAGCACACGCCGAAATAAAACTCGATCACCGGCTTGCGCGGACATAGTTAAACGCACGGAATCGGACACGGACCCGCGGTGGTCGGCTTCATCGAAAACGTCGGCCTTAGAACCGTGCCGGAGGTCGGTACGACATTAAGCGTGAGCGTGTCACCAGCAATCGATCCCGAAAAATGCGCCGGCGGCGCGGGATTGATCGAGATCGGGCCGACCTCGACGCGATAGGTCCCATCGACGTCAAACGTTCCGTCGGCGCGGATCGTTGGCTTCGGAAATTGCCCGTGACCGCAACCGGCCGCGAAATCGCATCCGGAATCGGTGACCGATAAGCAGCCGCCGTCGCCGCTCCATTTTCCATTGCCGAGGGCGATCGCGCGCGGCTCGGTCGGACTGCCACAAGCTGTCAATGTGAAGCAGAGCACGATCGCGATGCGCCGCACCGACTTATGATACCGGCGTGAACGCCGATGAAAAAGAAATCCGTGACGTCATCGCTCGCTGGCACCGCGCCACGCCGGCCGGCGACCTCGACACGATCCTGACGCTGATGACGGACGATGCGCTGTTTCTGCGCGGCGGTCAGAAACCGATGACCAGGGCCGAGTTCGCGAAGAGTTTTCGGGCGATGCCGGCCGACATCCAATCGAGGCAAGACATCAAAGAGATCGGCGTGAGCGGTGATCTCGCCTATTGCTACTCGCACATCACGGTCACGATGGGGGGAAAGAGGCGCGACGGTCCCGTTCTTACCGTCTTTCGAAAAATCGGCGGCCAATGGCTCCTGTCGCGCGACGCGAACATGCTCTCGTGAAGCGAAAAAAGGATCATTCGAAATTCGTGTGGAGCCTGCCGGGTGGGCCGCGCCTGGAGTACTTCAACCTGGCGCGCGACCCTCTCATCGAGATCGCCGCCAAGGTCGCGTATTTCGAACCGCCCTACGAATATCTCAAGAACGTCCGGGCGGGATTCGATTCGACGATCCGATTCATGCTCGACAAATGTCTCGCGGGCGACCGCCTCGCTTGCCGGGCGCGCGATGCCTTCGTCTTCCAGCAAAAGAACTGGTTCAGACCGGCGCGGATGTTGAGCACGGAAGACGCGTGGCGCGAATTCTTCACGCTCCACAACGACGAATATCTCGCCTACATCAAAGCGAACTATCCGTGGCGCTTTCCCGGTCCCCATACCTCCGGTCCAGACCTCATCAAACCCGATCCGAATCTCGACGACTATTTCAACTCCGCCGTTCTCGACAACCTGGGCGCATTCGGCTTTCGACGCCTGTCGCGTTCGTTCAAGTCCGACGCGCTCTCGCGTCCGATCGTCATCAAGTGGGAAAAGGGACAACTGTCGATGAGCATGCTGGTCACGCTGGAGGTGCCAACGCTCGGATACAGCGAACGAATCGGATTTCCGTTCGCGTTCGGCGCCGGAACTTTCGATCATTCGAAGGTCGCGAATGTGGAGCGACAGTTCCGCTCTTTTTTTGCGGAATACGGAAAAATTTTCCCCGACGTGCTGGCGGCGCTCGATCAAGGGATGCGGGCACAGGAGGAGTGGCTCACAAAGACTGCCAAATGAGATCGAGGAACGCCTTGAGCATTCGCGCGGTCAGGCCCCAGATCTCGTAGTCGCCGTGGCGATAAAAGTAGGCCGGATATTTTCGATCGCGAAAAGTCACCAGGCGCACTTCCGGCTGCGCGATGTCCAGCAGCGCCTCGATCGGCACCTCGAAGACTTCAGTGACTTCCGCTTCCTGCAGGACGTAGTCGATGCGCTCGCGAATCACTCCGACGAATGGCGCGACGAGGAAGCCGCTATTGGTGATGACGTCGTCGAGCCGGCCGATCAATTCCACGGCGCCGCGGTGAATGCCGACTTCCTCCTCCG
>QHVX01000389.1:0-519 GCA_003222375.1 Acidobacteriota bacterium | reverse complement strand
GCGCGGCGAGATTCGCCGAGCGTCGCGAAAAAAGGATCGACCAGGCCTCGTTCACGCGAACGATGGGAACGAGGACACAGGCGCGTCGATATTCGGGAGCGTCGATCTCGATCGCCGGGCGTCGCGCCAGAATCTCGCGCAGGCGACCGAGCGACGGGTCACTGAACCGCGACACGCGCCCACGCCTGCGGATCGACGGCCGGAATTCCCTGAATCGCGTGCACCAGAACCAGAGTTTGTCCGCGCAGCTCGTCCGGAAGCTCGATCGTCGCGGTCGCGCCGGGCGCGAGATCCCCAGGCAGATCGAGCCAACGATCATTTGCGACGATGTGATATCCCGGCTCACCGTACGCGCGCGCTTTCAAAGTCGTCTCGCCGGCATTGCGGATCGTGAAGGAGCTCGCGACCCTGGCAACGATCTCGAGATTTGGAAAAACCGGGATGGAACTTCGGATTGGTGCCGTGTGCCGCGTGCTGGGTGCCGCAGTTTGCAGCGCCGAGAGATAGCCGGCGACGGTC
>QHVX01000388.1 GCA_003222375.1 Acidobacteriota bacterium | reverse complement strand
GATGCGCCCGACACGCACGTACACGGCTGGTACGGCATGTTGATGGCCCTGCCGGTGTACGTCGTCGCCGCGATTCTGATGATCCCCATTTTTCGAGATCGCGCGAAAGGACAACTTCAGCCGATCGCGCTGGCAATCCTCGGTTTCATCTACATCGGCTGGATGTTCGGCCATCTCGCGTTTCTTGCGAACGCCACGAACGCGTATGGCTATCTGCTCTTCCTTCTCTTCGCTGTCCCGTTGTGCGACGTCTCGGCGTTCACATTCGGGCGGCTGATCGGCGGTCCGAAATTCCGTCCGAACATCAGCCCGAACAAAACCTGGGCGGGAGCCATCGGCGCGCTCGCGGTATCGATGGTGTTTCCTTGGCTGGTCCGCTTTTCGTTTCCGGAATTCGTTCCGCGCGATCTGATTCTCGCCGGCATCATCGTCGGAATCGGAAGCCAGCTCGGCGATCTATCGATCAGCGTGATCAAGCGTGACATCGGCATCAAAGACATGGGCGCCATTTTGGAAGGTCACGGCGGCATTCTCGATCGGACGGACAGCCTCATTTACGTCGCGCCTCTCTTTTTCCACATGACCCGCTATTTCCACGGCCTCTGATCATGGATTCGTGGCACTACCAGCCGACCGGAGACTTCGACAAGGCGCCGATCGAACGGCTGAAGAATTTTCCGCGGCATCCGGATCTGCTCGTCTACACCGTCCGCTCGGTTGCCAATCTCGCCATGCGCGCCTTTTTGCGCACGTGGAATCGATTCGCAGTCACCGGGCGCGAGAATCTGCCGCGGACGGGGTCGTTCATCGTGGTCGCGAATCACTCCAGCCATCTCGATGCACCTGCGATCCTGGCCGCCTTGCCGATGCGACAAATTCATCGCGCCTTTCCCGCAGCCGCGAGCGATTACTTCTTTACGAGTCTTTCGAAAATCGCATTCTCGGCCGTGATCATCAACGCGATGCCGTTCGACCGGAAAGAAAATCCGCGTCAAAGCATCGATCTCTGCCGCCAGCTTCTCGAGGCGCCCGGCCACATCCTCATCTTGTTTCCGGAAGGAACGCGAAGCTTCGACGGTGCGATCGGCGCTTTCAAGCCGGGCGTTGGTTTCCTCACCGCCGGAACGCGCTTTCAAGTTGTGCCGTGCTATCTCGAAGGTGCGTCCAAAGCGTGGCCGAAGGGCAAATGGTTTCCGCGTCCACGGAAGTTGCGGCTCCGAATCGGCGCTCCCGCGACGTTTCATGACAAGAGCGCGACGAAGGAGGACGCCATCGCGATCGCAGCGGCCCTGCGAGACGCCGTCCTGGCGCTCGAGCGCTCGATTTAGGCGGCCTGCTATACGATTTCAGGCATGTCGGCCAAACACGGTTGGCTCGCCGTGGCGGTGTGCGCAGCCGCATGCCATCCGGCCACCATCGTCCAGACGGCAACCGCGACGCGGCGTGCTCTGACCGTTCCGATCCTCGCCGACGGAACGCTCGAAGCGCCGCCGGGCGCTGAGGTGCGTGCGCCGGAGGGCGGGACGATCGGGGCGATTCTCGTTCGCGAGGGCCAGCGCGTTGCGCGCGGCACGCCGCTGGTGCGGCTCGACAATCCCGATCTCGAGCAGCGCGTGCTCGCGAGCCGATCGGAATCGGCGCAGCTCGCGGAGGAGCAGCAGCGCAGCGCCGCGGAGCTGGCGGCCGCGCAGCGCGAGCGCGATCATCTCAAGACGATCGTCGATTCCAACGCTCGCCTGATCAAAAGCGGCGCGATCACAGAGCAGCAGCGCGCCGCCGATGATCTCAACTATCAGGCAGCCGTACAAAAGGCGCAGCAAGCGGAAGCGCACGCCGCCGACACCACTAAGCGCAAGCAGATCGTCGACGACGCGCGCCGGGCATTGGAATCACGCGCGACGCTTCTCGTCATGCGCGCGCCGGTCGACGGCATCGTGTTCAACCTGCCGCGCCAGTCGGGCATCAGCATCGCGCCGGGACAACTCGTCGCGACGGTCGGCGTTCCACAACACGTCCGCGTTCGCGCGCGCGTCGACGCGCCCGACCTTCCACGCGTTCGCGTCGGCCAGCGCATGATCGTGAAATTCGAAGGCCTGCCGAACCAGCAGTGGGACGGGACGATCACTCTCGTCCCGCCGGGTTTGCGCGAGGTCGCGGCCCGCGAAGTCGGAGAGGTCATCGGCGAGATCACCGGCGACGCGACGGGATTGCCTTCGAACGCATCGGTCAACGTGGAGATTGTGATCGGAGAAAAAGCATCGGCACTCGTCATCCCGCGCGGAGCGCTGCTGCGCGACGGCAATGCGCGCTTTGTTTTTCTCTATGCCGACGGTAAGGCGCGCCGGACGCCCGTCGAAATCGGACTCATCGCGCCTAATGAAGTTGAAATCGTCAGCGGAGTCCGCGAAGGCGACCGCGTGATTCTGCCGGCCGCAACGCCGCTTCGCGACGGTGACGCGGTCAAGGTGGCGTCATGATCGGCCGCGAAGTCCTGGGAACCGCGCTACATCGCTTTCGAACACATCCGCTGCAGACATGGCTCACTCTGGCGGGCCTGATCGTCGGAACCGCGGCGATCATCATCATCGTGGCGTTAGGCCTGAGCGGCCGCGCATTCGTGATGTCACAGATCGAGGCCGTCGGCTCGCACGTCGTGTGGGCGACGTACGAAGGCAACGTGACCTCCGGCGTCGCGCACGCGGTCGACGACAG
>QHVX01000387.1 GCA_003222375.1 Acidobacteriota bacterium | reverse complement strand
CGCGATGGTGTGGCGTTGCGACGTAAGCGGTGGCGAAATCGTTCGTGTTGCGCGGGACGCCGAGGTCATAGCTCGCCAGCCGGCCAGTGAGGCCGATCGAGAACGTGCGCATGGGCGCAAATGTGAATCCGCCCAGAAAGGAATTCTGACGATCGTTGTCATTCGGAGCAAAACCATCGTCCTGCCGATGCTCGGCTGCCAAATTGAACGTCGCAGGGCCTGCGGTTTGGCCCACGGCGACCACACCATTGATCAATCCGCGTCCGCCGGCGGCGAAATCGGCTTCCGCGTGATCGCCTCCGCCGGACGTGATGATGTTCACCACGCCGCCGACCGCGTCGGCGCCGTACAGCGACGAAAACGGACCCCGCGCAACTTCGATGCGCTGAACGCCGACGGTCGAGAACTGTCCCCAGTTGTAGCCCGAAAAATAGGGATCGTTGATCTCGACGCCGTTCCAGAGGACAAGGGTCTGCTTGGAGCTCGCGCCGCGAATGAAGACCGAGGTGGTCTTTCCGAGTGAGCCGGTCCGGCTGACGCTGAGCCCGGGAACCTCGCGGAGTACGTCGGCGACGCTGCGTGCAGCCCGCTCGTCGATGTCCTTCTTCGTGATGACGGTGACCGAGGCCGGCGTCGATTCGACAGTCTCCGGCAAATCGGACGCTGTGACGATGATGGTTTGGCTGAATTGTTGTTGCGCGGTGAGAAAAAGGAGAACGGCCAATAGATTCACGACGACTTCCCTCCGAAGTTGTGAAAGTTGCGTCCGAAACAGCCGGTCTCCTGGCTTCCGGGTCGTCCTCGTCGCGCCGCCTTCCCACCCTCTTCAGGTCAGAAGGCAGAAAGCAGAAGGCAGAAGTTTTCTCACTTCTGACCTCTGCCTTCTGCCTTCCGCCTTTTGAGCGCAGTGGCGTCGTGGCGCGAGTTGTCTCCGGTCACAGTGGCGGGGGCCGCGCCGGTATTGCACCGGCTTCCCGTTCACCGTTTTGGACTAATTGTTAAAGAGCGTGGCGGCCGTCAGGGCCGCTGCTTGAACTTATCGTATAACAACGTTTGATACGTATCGAGCGAAATATCTTCTCCTCCGATGAACAATCGTCTTACGTTGGTCACGATTTCGAGCGGATCGCCGTCGGTGACGATGACGTTCGCGATTTTGCCGACCTCCAGCGAGCCGATGCGATCGGCGACGCCGAAGATCTCCGCCGGGAAAATCGTGATCGACTTCAGCGCGACGTCTTTCGGCAACCCGAACGCCGCGCACATCGCGGCGTGATAGGGCAGATTGCGGGCGTTATGCGCATCGGAGGATTGGATCGAAAACCGTATACCATTATCGTATAGTATTTTCGCGTTCGTGAAGACGAGATCGTAGGGATCATCTTCGCGCGGCGGCAGTGAGAGGATCGGACCGAGGATGACCGGGATGTTGCGAGACTTGAGGTCGGGGATCACCTGCGCGACGTCGTCGGCATCGGCGAGGATCATCTTCAGCTTGAACTCATCCGCGAATTTGAACGCGGCCTTGATGTCGCGGGCGAGGTTCGCGTGCATGACGACCGGCTCGCGCCCTTCCACCACCGGCACGAGCGCTTCCAGCAGCACGTCGCGATCGAACCTGCGAACGCTCGTATCTCGGGTTCGCGCGTTGGAAGCCTTCGCGTACGCCTGGGCGTCGCGGAGGATGTCGCGGATCTTGTCGATCTGGCTGGTGTAATTTTTCTTGGCCTCTTTCTCCGCTTCCTCATCTTGCGGCTGCTCGTCGAATGCCGCCGTACGGAGGCGAGGGAAGTGGATGTGCAGGGCGAGCGGCGCCTTCAGCACCATCTCCTTCGGCGTCCAGCCTGCGAGCTGGATCAGCGCCGACTGACCGGAGATCACGCCGCCGTCCGGCTCCGCGACCACGGTGGTGATGCCGTTGACGCGCGTGACCGGAATCAGATTGCTGTGCGGATTGACGGCCACGTCGGCGCGCGCGTTCGCATTGAGATCGCCCAGTTCCGTGACGTCGTTCGTGCCGGGGACCGAGCTCACCTCTGTCAGGCCGACCTGCGAGCCGGAATCGATCAGGCCCGGATAGACCGACAGTCCCGTTCCATCGATGACAGTTGCGCCGGCGGGAATCGAGACATTCGTGCCGATGGCCGTGATCGTCCCGTTTGCAAACACGATCGTGCCGTTCGCGATCGGAGGCGACGTCACCGGATAAATCGTCGCGTTGCGGATCGCGACCGTCGGCTTCCTGCCTGGATTGTTGAGGATGACCGATTGCGCGAACGCGCTGCCCGTCATGCTGAGGAGCGCAGCGACGAAGCAACTCAAGCGCGCGGGAGATCCTTCCCCTTCACTTCGTTCAGGGTCAGGATGACTACTAGTCATTGCTGGCCTCCGGCTTCTTCTCTTTTTTCTGCTTCGCTTCTTCGTCCGCTTCCTTCTTCAGCCGATCGGCTTTTTCCTTCGCGCGATCTTTTCGCAATTGCCACCTGACCGTCCACGAAGGTCGTGTCGACGCGCGAGTAGGTCGAGAACGGATGCCCGTTCCAGATTGCGAGGTCGGCATCTTTTCCGACGTCAATGGAACCGAGGCGCTTGTCGAGGCGGAGTTGCGTGGCGGGATTGAGCGTGCACAGCTTGAGCGCCTCTTCTTCCGACAGCCCGCCGTACTTCATCGCTTTGGCGGCGTCGAGATTGAGCCGGCGCGCGAGCTCGTCGGAATCGGAGTTGACCGACGTCAGCACGCCGGCGCGCTCCATCATCGTCACGTTATACGGGATCGCGTCATACGCCTCGGCCTTGTACCCCCACCAGTCGATGAAGGTCCCGCCGCCGACGCCATGGGCCGCGATCTCTTTCGCGACTTTGTATCCCTCGAGAACGTGCTGCAGCTCGCGGACTTTGAATCCGAGCTCGTCGCTGAGGCTGAGCAGCATCAGGATCTCGTCGGAGCGATAGCAGTGCGAATGGACATCGACATTGCCCTTGAGAATGTCGGACATCTCTTCCATCAG
>QHVX01000386.1 GCA_003222375.1 Acidobacteriota bacterium | reverse complement strand
GCGTCGTAGCAGCAGTGCGTGACGCGGCCGTCGGCGAAAACGACGACCCACGTGAAGAACGCCCCCTGCACGCATCCATAGAACTTGCCGTGCAGGTCGGTCTCCTCGTTGACGTCGAGCGCTTCGCAAGTCTTCTCGATCACGCGGGCGTTTTTGAATTGATCGAGCTCGAAGAAGCGGCGGAAATCGTCGACGGTCTCATCGAGGGTCAGGCGCGATCGCATTTTCTGGATCTCGATGCGCATGCGATGACCCTTCGCCTGACGGAGAAATGCGCGCGTCAGCTCAACGAGCTTGTCGAAATCGCCGCCGGTGCGGAGTGTCGGATAAACCTGCGAGTTGATGGAGTCGACGCAGATGCGGAGCCGCTTCAGCGGCGTCGCCAGCAATTTCGCTCCGATCTCCTCGGTCAGTAGCAGGCCGTTCGTGCTGACGCTCGCCTCCGGAAAGAGCCGGATCGCATCGTCGAGACGCGAGTAGAGCAGCGGCTCCCCCATCTCGTGCAGCCACTTGAGCCGCAGGCCCGCACCGTGGATTTCTTTTTCGGCGCGCTCGACGAGCCACCACTCCATGTCCTCGTACGGACGGCGCAGCACCGGCAGCGGACACATCCCGCAGCGCAGATTGCACTTGGAGGTCAGCTCCAGGCCGACTTTCATGCGTCGGGGCGAGAATTTCATGGCGTCGCGCTGAGCAAGCGTTTCATTATCGCGCCGTATTCCTGCCACGAGTAACGGCGGGCGCTTTCGGCGGCCGCGCGCTCCATCGCAGGCCGGTCGCGAGTGGTGAAAAAGTCGTCGATGGCCTTTGCGAGCGCGTCAGGATTCTCGGGCGGAACGAGGATGCCATTGCGGCCGTCGATGATCTCTGGAAGTCCGCCGACAGCCGTCGCGATCACCGGTCGCGCGAAGTGAAACGCGGTCAGGGCGACGCCGCTCTGCGCCTCGCTGCGGTAGGGCGCGAGGACGACGTCAGCGGCGGCGAAGTAGCTCGCGATCTCGGAATCGGGGATGAAGCGGGGATCAAATCGAACGTTAGGCTGGTCCTCGTAGGTCGCATTCCACCACAGCTCACCGGCGACGACGAGCGTCGCGTTCGATTTCAATTTGCGCCACGCTTCGAGCGCGATGTCGAGGCCTTTGAACGGACGGATATGGCCGAAAAAGAGCGCGACATCGCCTGTCAGGTCGAGGCGCCGTCGTGCTTCTTCGCGTGACGGAGTGTCGCGGCCTAACTCATGGACCGGCAGGAATGTCTCCACAACCTCGGCGCGCGTCCGGCGCTTCGCTTCCTCCGCTTCGGTCCTCGCGTGAACCACGAGAACATCGGCGCGACGAAAGACCAGATTCGCGAGAAAGCGCTTCCACGCCGCCGGCTCTTTTTCGCCGATGTTGTGGCATTGCAGGATCGATCGGCGCGACATCATCAATCGATAGGGAATCGCCCACACCCAGATCCACCACACAAAAATCACTGCGTCGTATTCGCGCAACTTGCGACGCGCGCGAAACCACGTCAGCGGATTGAGAATGTCGAGCATGAAATCGGCCTTCGCGCGCGGGAGCGTCGGATCAATGTCATCCCCGCCGGGATAGAAACGC
>QHVX01000385.1 GCA_003222375.1 Acidobacteriota bacterium | reverse complement strand
TGATCGCGTTCCTCATCGGAACGATCGCGATCTCGGCGGCCCTTCTGTCGTTCTCGATTTACGAGCTCCAACGCGTGCCTGCGATTCATCAGAAACCGCGCGGTGTTCCGATGTCGATGGCGGCCGCGATCCTGACAGCGCTGCTTTTCCTTCCGACCTACCTTGCGCAGGAACGGCAGAGCGCAGAGCCGCCGATTGCAGTGGTCACGACGCCGGCCTCGCGGCGCATCGCGCTGATCGCGGTCGACGGATTGACGTTCGAGATCGCGAAGACGCGCGCGTTTCCATCGCCCATTCAGATCGCGACCGTGGCCGCGACGTCGACCACCGAGCGATGGGCGTCGGTGGGAACAGGCGTCTCGCCGCGACTTCACGGCGTGCACGCGGTCGATGGGGTGCGCCTTCGCGGCGGGCGCCATTTGATTCAAACACTCTCGACCTTCGATGTCGCGCTTCACGATTTCGCGCCGGCGGTTCGCCTCGCCGATCGCGAACCGCTGCCGCCGACCGTCCGCCGTCGCGATTTCGTGTGGGAAATCTTCGCGGCGCGCGGCGTCCCGGCGCTCAGCGTGAATTGGTGGACGACCGATGACAGCGCCTCGTCGATCGGGCAGAGCTCGATCTTCGCAGCCGCGAAAGGCGATCCGCTGAAGCTCGACGCCGGCGCAACGCATCGAGCGCTGAGCGCGATCGATCGCTCGCATCCGCGATTCGTGGCGCTGTATCTTCCCGCCCTGGACGTGATCCTCAACCGGCTCGCTCTCGATCGTTCGGCGCAACTGGCGGCATCGGTGCGCGCGCTCGACGGCATCGGCACCGCAATTGAAGCGATGCAAAAGCGAGGATACGACGTGATGGTGGTGGGACTGCCCGGCGACCGGCAGAGCGGCAGCGGCGTGCTGGCGACGACGTTGAAACTGACGAAAGCTCCGCGATCGGCATACGATGTCGCGCCGACGCTGTGCGCCCTGATCGGATTTCCAGCGTCGTCCGAGATGCCCGGCGATGCGCGTACGCCAACCGAGCTCCCGCGCATCGGCAGCTATGGAGAGTTAATGAAGAGTATTATAATAACTTAAAATCATTAGGATATATCAGATGAGAAAAATGTTACTTATTATCCTGCTGGTCGCTTCGGCGGTCTACGCGCAACATCCGATCACCTTCGAGGATCTGGCGTCGATCCATCGCATCGGGGCACCGCAGGTTTCGCCGGACGGGAAATGGATCGCGTACGACACCTCCACGCCCGATCTCGCGGCGAACAAGAGCAACAGCGCAATTTTTCTCATCCCTGCCAACGGTGGCCCATCGCAGAAAATCGCGGATGGAAGCGGTCCGGCGTGGTCGCCCGACGGCAAGACGCTCGCGTTCACCAAAGACAATCAGGTCTATCTGATGCCGCCTCAAGCCGGCGCGGCATCGCGCAAGCTCACCGATCTGCAGGGCGGCGCAGGAACAGTGAAGTGGATGCCGGACGGCAACGGTCTGCTGGTCGTCTCCGACATCTATCCCGACTGCGGAGTCGATCCGGCATGCATCAAAGACAAAACGACGGCCGCCGAGAAGAAGCCGTCGAGCGCGCGCATCCTCACGAGCCTTCTCTATCGTCACTGGAGATCGTGGCAGGCCCCGACGCGCGCGCACATCGTGTACGTCCCGCTCACCGGAGCTGCGCGCGATCTGACGCCGGGGGCGTACGACGCGCCGCCGTTCTCGATCGGAGGAGGCGACGAGTTCGACGTCTCGCCCGACGGCAAGGAGCTGGCGTACGCGCGCGACACATCCGATCGTCCCGAGGTCTCCACGAACTCGGATGTCTTCATCGTTCCCCTCGCCGGCGGCACCACAAAGCGAATCACCACGCGCCAGGGCGCAGACACGAGTCCGAAGTATTCGCCCGACGGTCGCTGGATCGCGTGGCGATCGCAATCGCGTGCCGGCTTCGAATCGGACTTATGGGAGCTCTGGCTCTACGATCGCTCGTCCGGAACGACGCGCCGCCTCGCCCCGAACTTCGATAACTGGATCGGATCGATCGCGTGGGCGCCCGACGGCAAATCGATCTTCATCACCGCGCCGGAAAAAGCGAAGAACGCAATTTACGAGATCGGCGTCAGCGACGGCCTGCCGCGGCTGGTCTACAACGGGATGTCAACCGGTAACGTGACCATCTCTCGTGATGGGAAGACGATCTACTTCGATGCCTCGTCACTATTGCGTCCGAATGACATCTACGCGTTGCCGCGCGGCCTGAAGGCCGCGGCTACACAACTCACGCACGACAACGATGCGCTTTTGACATCGGTCACATTGGGCGCCGCCGGCGACCTCTGGTACACCGGCGCTGAAAATGCGCAGGTTCAGGCGCTCGTTGTCAGGCCGCCTAACTTCGATCCGGCGAAAAAATATCCAGCGATAGTCCTCATCCACGGCGGTCCGCAGGGAAATTGGGCCGACTCGTGGGGTTATCGGTGGAATCCGGAGATGTTCGCCGCGCGCGGCTACGTCGTCTTCATGCCCAATCCGCGCGGCTCGACCGGCTACGGACAGAAATTCGTCGAGGACATCTCCGGTGACTGGGGCGGCAAGGCCTACACCGACATCATGAACGGAGTCGACAGGCTGGCTGCATTGCCGTTCGTCGACGCGAGCCGCATCGGCGCCGCCGGCGGTTCCTTCGGCGGCTACATGGTCGACTGGATCCTCGGCCACACCGATCGATTCAAGGCGCTGGTGTCGCACGCCGGCGTCTACAACCTGACCTCGATGTATGGCGTCACCGAAGAGCTCTGGTTTCCGGAGTGGGAGTTTCGCGGAAACCCGTGGGACAACCCGGAGCTCTACGAGAAATGGTCACCGCATCTGTTCGTGAAGAATTTCAAGACGCCGACGCTGGTGTCGCACGGCGAGCTCGATTTCCGGGTTCCGATCGATCAGGGATTGCAGCTATTCACCGCGCTGCAGCGCCGTGGCGTGCCGTCCAAGCTGCTCTACTACCCGGACGAGGGGCACTGGGTGTTGAAGCCGCAGAACTCGAAGCTGTGGTACCAGACAGTCAGCGGCTGGTTCGACCAGTACCTGAAGTAGTCGGCTCCGAGGCGCTGCCGCCGCTGGTGAGGCCTCCACCGCCACCGCCAAAACTGCCGCCGCCCGGCCCGAGCGCCGGACGCGAAACCGTCGGCGTGATGCCCACCGCCTCGGCGTACTTGAGGTAGGTGTCAATCGACGCGATGACGACGCGAGCTTCAACTGTGATCAGGTCGATGCCGACGAGCGAGATTCGCACCCAGGCGTCGACGACGATGCCTTTATCGAGAATTCGATCGAGTACGTCGATGAGGCTGCTGCCGCCCGGTGCGCGTTCGACTGCCATCTGTTACCTGCCTTTCCTCTCCTCGGGCTTCCGCTGAGGGGCGCGATTGAGCTGCTGTTCGAGCTGATGCACGCGATCCTGCAACTTCTT
>QHVX01000375.1 GCA_003222375.1 Acidobacteriota bacterium | reverse complement strand
AGCGGGCGCGCCGGGTTGCGGGTACATCTTCACTTCGACGTCCCATGTGCCGATCATCGATGCGAGCTTCTGATGCGCCTCGCCCGGCGTTCCGGCCTTCATCATTGCTTCCATCTGCGCTTTCTCTTCAGCCGACATCTCCTTCTTCGTCTGATTCTGTGCAAGCAGTGGCATCGACGACAGAAGAATCGCGCACACTCCGAGGTAGACCTTGAGCTTCATGTGCTCCTCCTATTTTCTTAACGAATCGGGCGGGCGGATTGTATCGCAGGGTGATGCTGCGCCAGGCGCAACTCTACGTATTGTGGATCCCACGGCCGGCTGATGACGCAGGAGTTGATGCCGCCGACGCCCATGCTCAACTTGCCGCTGTATCCGCGAGTGACTTCGTATCCATCGGCCTGCACGAATGGATAGAGCCGGCCCTTCGCCATGCCAAGGTGTTGCGCGGTGAGCTCCCACCCGCCGCCCACCGACATGCCGTGTCCGAACGTTCCCTTGCGCGCAGTGAAGATGACATCGGGATGCAGCAGCTCGAGCGAATGTTCGATTTCCGTGGCATCGCCGGGTGTCGCGGTTGCGTGCATGTCCCACGTCGTCACATCGGCCGATTGGACGCCCTTCATCGCCGCTTTGATCGCGAGCTGCGGTCCACCCTTCGACGGCGTAATGATGTGATGCGCGTCCGACGATGTTCCGACGCCGACGATCTCCATCCCGATCGGACGGAACCCGTGCGCCATCATCGCGTCGGCGTCGGCCACGATCCACACGCACGCGCCGCCGGCGACATGCGTGCCCTTGAGTGCCGTCAGCGGTCGCGAAACATCGGCGTCGGCAGAGAGCACGTTGGCGTTGTAGAAGGCCGAGATGACCATCGGGTGAGGTGGGGGGTCGGTCATTCCGATGATCGCGGCGGTCGCGTCGCCGAGGTGGATGGCGTCGATTGCCATCTTGGCGGCAACGCCGAACGACGCGCACGCTGCGACGGGGGCGAACGCCGGGCCGACGATTTTTCCGATCATCGAGATCTGCGCCGCCGGGATGTTCGCAATGTTCCACAAGAGATTCGGCGAAACGCTGGCTTCTTGTTCAGTGCACGAATCTTGTTGAGCTTTTGCCGGATCGTCGTCAGTTTCGCGGAGCGTGACGACGGCGGGACGGCCTCGCCCTGAATGGCAGCCGCTTCGATCAGATACTGCTGCAGCGCGTCGCTCCTGGCGGTCCAGAATTCTTCCCAGTCGTATTTCGCTTCGATCCACTCTTCGGAGCCGGTCGGAAAATTGTCGGGATCGCGCGGCGCGGCCGGATCGGTATCGCCGTCGAGATGCGCGCGAAGTGCAGCGCAGCGTTCGGGCGCCGCCCAGAATTCGTTCCAGCGGCGCAGGGCGCGCTCGTGCCGCAGCGCTTCCTGTTGTGTGACAGTAATGTCTCCGAGCCCGGTGCCGACGTACACGTGGCACTTCGTTCCGAGTTTCTGCAGATAGGTCTCGATGCCGGGATTTTGACTGAGAGATTGAATGAATGCACCGATGGCGAACTTCACCATCGGTCCCATTTTGTCGGCGAGTTGCGCGTACTTCGCGGGTTTAAATCGCTCGTCGAACCACTCGTGATATGTTTCGAAGTCGAACTCAGGGTCACCAACCAGAAAGTTCGACTGTCCGTAACCTCGAAAGGGTGTCAGCCAACTGTCTGCGCGTTCGAGGTTGCGTTCGAAGGCTTCGATGTTGGGGGATTTCGGGGCCACGACGCCCCAGCCGAAAATGCCGACGCGCTTGCGGTCCGCCATGGCAGATCGGCATTGTATCGAATCCTGTCAGGGAAATTGCATCGCTTCAGCAATCGGGTCAGTCGTGAAGAAAGCCATTCTTCTTCTGATGTTTATCGCTCTTGCGTGCTCGCGGCACAAGGCTCGTCCGGGCGCGGAGGCGACGACCCAAACGATCGCTCCGGCGGAAGCGAAACCGAGCCCCGACACCAGCGGCACCGACGCGATGACGCAGACCGTCCTCGTCGATGACAGCCGGTCGGAATCGGACGGCATGGCAAGCGCTTCGACGACCACCGCCAAGGCAAAGGCTGCGGTCAAGAAAGCGCCGGCGAAAAAGAAGGGAAAAAAGTAGGTTGTCAGGTTGTCGAGTTGTCGGGTTGTCGACAACCTGACGACTTGATAACTCGACAACGATGAATCTGTACGAGCCGCTGCTCGAGCGCGACGAAAGCGGCATTCGCGCCGCGATCCACGAATTTCGCCGCAATCACACGTCAGATGCGTTGTTTGCCGCGGTCGCCCAATTCGCGGTCCTGGCGTACGCCCCGTCGCAACATGCTAAGCACGCCGTAATCTGCTGCCGCTCGGCGTGGGACATTCGCGATCAACTCGGAAATCGATTCGATGATCTCGTCACCGAATGTGCGATCTACGCGGCGATGAGCCGCCAGCCGTGGAGCGAGCCGCCGATCACCGATCCACCCGCCATCGATGCCACGCAGCGCGGCGACATCGAGGAATTGCGTGAAAGCGTCGCGGCCGGCGATCGACTTCGTGCCGAGCGCTGGCTCGCGAAGCGCTATCGCGATCCCGATTTTCTTCGCGACTACTTCGCAGTCGCCTCTGACGATTACGAAGACTTCGGCCACAAGTTGATCGTGGCCGTCGCCGCGTCGAAGCTCGCATCGATTTTCGGTGACAAGGGAGCATTCGCGACGCTGCGCATCGGCGTGTGGGAGATGACTGCTTATCGCGGCAACGCGGAGCAGCCGCGCGATGACGTTGTTGCCACCATGATTGCCAATCGCGGCGATATGGAAAGCGCGCACGCGGTGTTTCATTACGACGCGATGCGTGTAGCCGGACTGCCCCTCACCCTTCACCCTCTCCCCGCAAGCGGGGAGAGGGACGGGGTGAGGGGTCTGCCCATCTATCGCCTTGCGCGCGATTACGGCGCGTATCTCAAATCTTTTTCGGTCGCGCACCGTCTCGGCGACGACCGCATCATCGCAGCCGCGAAGTACAACCTCGATCATGCACCTTCGTTCGAAGAGTTTTCTTTCGCTTAGCCTCTTGCTGTTTGCGGCTTGTGCCACCACGACGCTGCCCATGCGCATCGAACAGGCGGCTGCCGTTCCCGAATTGCGCAATGCGATCTGGGGAATCGACGTGCAGGACGACGACGGCCGCGCTCTCTACGAACGCAGTGCTCACACTTTGTTGATGCCGGCCTCGAACCGCAAGTTGTTCGCGGCTGCCACCGCGATCAACTGTCACGGCCTCGATCACCGATTCGCAACCGAGCTTTGGCTCGACGGAAACAACCTCGTGATTCGTGGCACCGGCGATCCATCGCTGGGCGGGCGATGGGCATTCGATCGCGATGCTGTCTTCGCGACGTTCGTCGACGCATTGCGAGCAGCCGGTGGTCACGACCGATCCGCCGTTTGTTCCTGCGATCGCGCATGTCACCTGTGGAAAGGACGACCTGACGACTCACTCGGATCCTAACAACGCCATCACGATCGACGGAACGATGATGACGCGTGCGAGCGAGCTGCCTTCGATCGCTGATCCCGCGCTTTACGCCGCCCAGGCGTTTCGCGACGCGCTGCGTCATGCGGAGATCGAAGTACGTGGAACGACGCGTGTGAACGTCGCGAACCAGACGTGGCGCAATCATGTCGCTACCATCGAGTCGCCGCCTCT
>QHVX01000061.1:10231-15125 GCA_003222375.1 Acidobacteriota bacterium | reverse complement strand
GTGATCGGCACGTCGGTGTTGATCGAGCCGTAGCTCGTGCGGGCCTCGAGGTCGTACCCCCCGGTCGTGGGCAGTGCGACTTTGATCGGAGCGTACGTCGTTCGGAGCGCGATGGGAGTGCATGAGCGCTTAAAGCTGACGACCGAGATCGAGCCGTTCTGATTCTCGACATCGACCGCTCCGTCGATGCCTTTGAGGAACACCGAGGCGAAGCTGGTGTGTACGCGTGCCGAGCCGGCGATGTCGTTGGCAGTGACGCTGCCGTTGGAGTTGTCGACATCCAGCGAGCCGCGAACGCGCTCGGCCTTCACCAAGCCAAATCGCGTATCGACTTCGAGCTTGCCGCGAATGTCGACGGCCGTGACGTTGCCGTTCGAATTGCTGATTCGCGCGGCACCGGCAATATTGCGGACTTCGATCGGCGCGAAGCTGCCTTTGATGTCGGCCGAACCGCCGATGACCGTCGCTTCGACGCGTCCATTCGTCGAGTCGACGGTCAGATTGTTGTGGATGTTCGAGATCGACGTCGTGGCGTACGAGTTCTTGATGATCGTCGATCCTTTGACCTCGGCGACGTTGACGCTGCCGTTTTGATTCGTGAGCTCGAGGCCGCCGTCGACGTTGCGCACGCCGACGCTGCCGAACGCATTGTTCACTTTTGCGTCGCTGCCGATGTTCTCCAGGATGACCGAGCCGTTCGAGTTCTGAATCGTGACCGCTCGCTTTGCGTCGCGCACCGAGACAGAGGCGAAGCGATCGATGACGCTGAGATTGCCGTCGACCTTCAGAATTGCGATCGATCCGTTCGCGTTCTGCACCGTGGTGTCGCCGCCGGCATTCTCGATCGTGATCGACCCGAACGAGTTCTCGATCCTCTGCGTCCCTCGACTATCGCGGAACAGGATCGATCCCTGACCGTTGACGATCTCGCTCGACGCGCGGAGCCCTTCGACTTCGATGCTTCCGAAGCGATTCCGCAGCAGCAGCGGCGCACCAAAGGGAATCGTGACCGCCAGATCGGCGGAATATGAAACGTTGCCGCCATGGATGTGGATCTCCGGATACACCGTCCGGATCGAAATGCCGTCGGAATTGTTCAAGATGGAGACGTGAATCTGCTTGCCGATGTCCTCATCGGACGCGCGAATGGTTCCGCGGACGGTGACTTCGTCTCCGTTGTTCGTGCGGACATCGACGTGACCGAACTTATGCTCGATCGCCACGCGGCCGCCGCGCCAGTTCGCGTTGAGGTGAATGCTGTTCTCGTATCGGTCTTCGTTCGCCAATGCCGCGGCAGGCATCAGCATCAGCCCCACCGCAATCCATCTACTGATTCGAAACATGGTTTCCCTCCCGCAACACCTGCTGCAGCGTCCGCTGCTTCTCCGAATAGATTGCCAGCAACTGTTTACGCAGGTGCGCGTTTTCGCGGTTGCGATCGATGTTCGCCTGGCACTCTGCGATGGCGTCATCGAGCAACATGAGTTTTTCTTTGTAGCTGACCAGCAGCGGCGTCGAAGCTTCTTCGAGCTTCAGTTGCGCGCTCTTTTCCAGTGAGTCGATGGCGGCCAGATGTGCCTTCTCCGCCTTCTCGACTGCGTCTAGAGCCGAGGCCTGAAGGATGCGCTGATCGAATTGATCGGTACGGACTCTTTCATTGGCCTTCCACGCGAAGACACCCAGGCCTGCCAACATGACGACCGCGGCCGCGATCTGCCACCACTTCGATTGCGCGTGTCGCTTCTCGGCGCGGATCGAGCGCTTTCTGCCACGTGGTCTGCATCCCCTGCGCGACAGTCGAGATCTCGTTCCACGACGCCAGCTTGGCGGCGCAGGCCTGACATCCGCTCGCGTGCTTGCCAGCCATTTCGAGGGAGAAGGCATCGCCTTCCATCAACAGACTGTCAATATTATTGCAACTAATTTTCATGACATATTTTTCCACTGTTCCTGGAGCTGTTTCTTGGTCGCGAAGAGAATCCACTTCGAATTTCCTTCGGTGATGTTGAGGACCTGGGCGATTTCGGCGTGAGTCAGCCCTTCCACTTCGAAAAGCAGAAAGACCGAGCGGCGCTGTTCGGGCAGCCCGTTGAGCATCTTGCGCAGCGTCATGCGCTTCGCGTCATCGACGCTGCTTCCGGCGCGCTCGGTCGTGATGACGTCATCCATCGGCGCTTCCTGAATGCGCCGCTGGCGTCTTCGTAGCGCGTCGTAACAGGTGTTGATCAGCACGCGATAAAGCCATGTGCCGAATGCCGATTCGCCGTTGTAGGTCGAGGCCGCACGATGCACCTTGAGAAACGTTTCCTGAACCGCGTCTTCCGCGTCTGAGACGTTGCCGAGGTGGTTGTAGGCGATGCTTTTCATGCGGTCACCGTGCGTTCGGTAAATCTCCTCGAAGACGCCGGTGTCACCCGTGGCACAGGACCGCGCGAGACGAAGGTCTTCGTCGTTGGCGGTGCGCGTCGGTCGAATGGGAGTCTCGGTGGGAATCACTGGGCTCGCTAAGCTTACGGCCGGGGCTGCACCATGCATCTCTGCGGGTATAGACGCCTGCAATCGTGGAATGTTAGAGGTTGTCAGGTTGTCGGGGTCTCAGGTTGTCGACAACTTGAGAACCCGACAACCCGACAACTACAACTCATCGATCGACTTCGGCCAATCGCCGTGCAGCAGACGCGACAGCGCGCGATCGGCGAGGAGCTTTCCGCCGGTCTGGCAGCGCGCGCAGTAATTCGTTTCATTCTCGGCGTAGACGATTCGCTGCACAGGTGAGCCGCAAACGGGGCACGGCTTGTTGTAGCGACCATGCACTGCCATTCCGTCGCGAAATGCGGTGACTTTTTCGGGGAAGCCGGAGCCGGCCTCGTCGCGCAGTCGCTCGGTCCAGTCGATCAGCGTCGTGCGCGTCGCGTCGAAGAGCCGCGCGATCTCTTCATCCGTCAGATTCGTCGACATCTGCACGGGCGATAGCTTCGCGCGATGCAGAATCTCATCGGAGTACGCGTTTCCGATTCCACTGAAGAGATGCGGATCGGTCAGCGTGCGCTTGAGGGTGTGACGCTCGCGCGTCAGCAATCCGCGAAAAGTCTGAAGGTCGATGTCGAGCACTTCGACACCGCCAGGATCGAGCGCCTTCACGCCGTGCTCTCCGGGTATGAGATGCAGCGACGCCCTCCGCTTCGACCCCGCCTCGGTCAGCAGCAATGTCCCGCTCGAGAAATCAAAAGCTGCTAACCCCAGCTTTGCGGGGATCTTCGAGCCCGCGGGAAGCCATTTGAAGCGTCCTGCGATCATCAGGTGAATGACGATGAATAAATCGCCCCCGACTTCGATTACGATGCGCTTGCCGATTCGTCGGACGTCCAAAACATCCCTTCCCTCAAACTCACGCGCAGCGGGCTCTACCGTACGAAGGATGAAGGGATTGGCAAGTCGAATGCGCTCAAGTGTTTGACCAACGATTCGCTGTTGCAGCGCCTCGACATAGACGGTCACATCGGGAAGTTCCGGCATCGATTGCGAATTACTATGAATAACTCAATGCGAAAGTGGATTCTTGCCGGGCTCGGCTTTACTGCCGTGTTCACGCTTGCGTGGACAGCGGCCGACGTTCCGAAGCCCAAAACCGTGGTTCCGACGAACATCATCGCAGCCGACGCGATCATCATTCCCGTCGCCGGCGTGCAAATCGAAAAACTGAAAGACAACTTCACCGATGCACGCGCCGGTCACGTGCACGGGGCGCTCGACATCATGGCGGCCCGAGGCACGCCGGTGCTGGCGGCGGTCGACGGCAAAGTTCGCAAGCTCTTCACCAGCAAGGCCGGCGGAATCACGATCTACGAAACGGATCCGGCCGAAGAGATGATCTACTACTACGCGCATCTCGATCGCTACGCCGACGGCCTGGTTGAAGGAAAGCTGCTGCGCCGCGGAGACGTGATCGGGTATGTCGGATCGACCGGCAATGCGCCCAGGAATTCGCCGCATCTGCATTTTGCGATCTCGATTCTGCCGCCGACGAAAGAATGGTGGAAGGGCGAGCCGGTCAATCCTTATCCGATCCTGACCGCGCGCGGCGTCACGAGATCTTCTTCAGAGCTTCCGCAACATCAGGCTGGCGGGGATTGATCCGCAGCGACTGCGCGTAACTCTGCCGGGCCTCCGCTCTCTTGCCCTGCTTTTCGTAGATTCCGCCGAGCCAAAAATACGCGCGATAGTGCTGCGGCTCGTCCGGCTTGGGCGTGTAGGCGAGATATTTCTGCAGCGCCTCCTCGCCGCGTTGAAGGTTCGCGCCGCTGAGGGCGGCCATGTGCCCGATCTGAAACCAGCCCGGCATGAACGCCGGATCGAGTTTCACCGCCATCTCGAATTCTTCCGCGGCTGATTTGTAATTTTTGTCGGCCTGCAGAAATGAAATCCCGAGCAGGTAATGCGACTTCGGTGAGTTCGGCTCTTCCCTCACCGCGTCGAGATATTCTTTTCGCGCCAGATCGGGCTTTTTCTGGCGACCATAGATGTAGGCGAATGCCTGATGGCCGCGCATGGAATCGCGCCGCTTGATCTCATTCGCTTCCTGAACGGCTTTCTTCTCATCGCCGCCCATAAATCCCGGCGCAAGCATGTAGAACTCGATGAGGCCCATGCGCGCGTCGAGATTGTTCGGGTCGAGCTCCGCGGCGCGCGCGAATTCGTGGTGTGTCTTTGAGGCCAGGCTGGCCTGCTTGAAGATATTCGCCTTTTGCGCGAGCGATCCGTAGGCCTCGGCCAGATGTTCGTGTGCGTCGGAACTGTTCGGATTCTGAGCGACGGCCTTTTCGAAGAGATTCGCGGCCGTCTCGTAGTCGCCCCGTTGCATCGCGGCCCGGCCCTGTTCGAGCAGCGTCGTCTG
>QHVX01000061.1:0-10142 GCA_003222375.1 Acidobacteriota bacterium | reverse complement strand
GAAATAATCGAAACCGCCGACAGCAAATCGGTGCTCGACATGTGGGACGACACCGCCATCGTCGTCGAGGATGCCTTCGGGCCGATCTCGCTTCTCAACAGCGTCCATCCCGATGCTGCTGTCCGCGATGCCGCCGATCGCGCGCTGGTGACCGAATCGGCATTCATGACCGAGGTTTTTCAGAATGAGAAGTTGTTCGAGCGGGTGAAGAGTGTCGTGCCGGCAAACAGTGCGCAAAAACAATTGAAAAAGGACCTGCTCGAATCGTTCGAGGACAGCGGCGTTGCTCTTCCGCAGGAGAGACGCCATCGATTCCGCGAAATCTCCGAGCGGCTGACCGAGCTCTCGCAGGAATTCGCAAAAAACATCCGCGAAAACAAGACGGTGCTGCACTTCACGCCGGAAGAATGCGTCGGCTTGCCGCAGTCGTATCTCGATCGTGCGCAGAAGGACGGCCAAGGAAACATCGTGGTCGGATTCGACTATCCCGACTACGTGCCGTTCATGATGAACTCGGCGAGCGAGCCGGCGCGCAAGCGTTACTACATCGCCAACACGAATCGGGGCGCGCCGCGCAATATCGAGATCCTCAACGAAATCGTGGCGCTGCGAAGAGAAATCGCAGAGCTCTACGGTGTTCCGACCTTCGCGCACTACGTCACCAAGCGGCGCATGGTCGAGAATCCCGAGACGGTTGCACGATTTCTCGATGAAGTGAAAACGGCGGTCACCGACGCCGAGCTTCGCGATCTCGATCAACTGCAGCAGATCGCGGAAAAACCGAAGATCGAGCGGTGGGACATGATGTATTACCGCGAGCGACTTCGCGAACAGCGCTACGCCGTCGATCAGGAAGCGCTGCGCGCGTACTTCCCGACGGTTGCCACGCTGCATTGGATGCTCGACATCACCGAGCGGCTGTACGGCGTCCGATTCGAAGAAGCGAACGTTCCAATCTGGCACGACGATGTTCTGTATCTCGATGTGAACGATGCCGAAAGTGGCGATTTCATCGGCGGCGTGTATCTCGATCTCTATCCGCGTCCGGACAAGTACAAGCACGCCGCAGCGTGGCCGGTACGGGGAGTGAGCCGTCGCGCGCGTCGCAAGCCAATCAGTGCGCTGGTCACGAATTTCAATCGCGATGGGTTGACGCACAACGAGCTCGAGACGCTGCTCCACGAATTCGGCCACGTCATGCACGGCGTCCTCTCGCACACCGAGTACAACCAGCACTCCGGCACGAGCGTCGAACGCGATTTCGTCGAGGCGCCCTCGCAGATGTACGAGGAGTGGGGCAACCGCATGGAGAGTCTGTCGGTCCTTCGCGAGCATTGCGCGGATTGCCCGGCGATCGATGCGTCGCTCGTGAGTCGCATTCGCGCGGCGAGAAAATTCGGGAGCGGAATCGATTACGGCCGGCAGCATCTGTACGCAGCGTTCGACATGGCGCTCTCGAGCGCCGAGCCAGGCGAATGCCTCGAAGTTTGGAAGAAGATGGAAGCCGCGACACCGATGGGCCACGTCGAAGGGGCATCGTTTCCCGGCACGTTTGAGCACATCGCGAGCGGATACGCCGCCGGCTACTACGGCTACATGTGGGCGAAGGTCATCGCACTCGATCTGATCGGGGCATTCGGTCCCGATCTCATGAACACATCGACCGGCCGACGCTTCCGCGACTTGATCCTCAGCCGCGGGAGCGAAGAACCCGCCCGCGACCTCGTCGAGCGCTTCCTCGGCCGCCCCGTCTCCAGCGAGGCTTTTTTCCAGGAGATTCGAGGCGAGTGAGAGGCAACTATTTGTGTCCGAGAACGGGGTGCGGCTGATATAGCTCCTCGAGGAACTTGATCTCCGTGTCATCCAGACGAATGTCGAGCGCCGCGATCGATTGATCGAGGTGCTCGATCTTCGAAGCGCCGATGATCGGCGCGGTCACGCCAGGCTTATGGAGGATCCACGCGAGCGCGACTTGCGCCGCGCCGACGCCGCGCTTTTTCGCGAGCTCCGCGACGCGATCAGCGATTGTGAAGTCCGACTCGGCGACATAGAAACCCTGGGCGATGTCGTCAGACTTCGCGCGCTCGGTCGCTTGACTCCGATTTCCAGCCAGAAAACCGCGCGCCAAGGGACTCCACGGAATCACTGCGATTCCTTCATCGATGCACAGCGGAATCATTTCGCGCTCTTCCTCACGATAGATGAGGTTGTAGTGGTTCTGCATCGATACGAATCGCGTCCAGCCACGCGACTGTGCGATGTGCAGGATCTTCGCAAACTGCCAGCCGTACATGCTCGAGGCGCCGACGTAGAGCGCCTTGCCGGACTTCACGACGTCGTGCAGCGCTTCGAGCGTCTCCTCGATCGGCGTCTCAGGGTCGAGGCGATGGATCTGGTACAGGTCGACGTAGTCGGTCGAGAGCCGGCGGAGCGAGGCCTCGATGGCGAGCATGATGTGCTTGCGCGAGAGGCCGCGATCGTTCGGCCCCGGCCCCATCGGAAAAAAGACCTTCGTGGCGATCACGACGTCGTCGCGGCGGCTGAATTCGCGCAGGGCATGTCCAACGATCGTTTCCGACATACCGACGGAATACATGTCGGCGGTATCGAAGAAATTGATGCCCGCTTCGATCGCGCGCTTGAAGAACGGACGGGCCGCTTCCTCGTCCAATATCCATGGGCGCCAGCTTTTCGAGCCGTAAGTCATGGTTCCCAGGCACAGCCGGGAGACCCTGAGACCGGTTGTGCCGAGGCTTACATACTGCATGGCGAGCGATGAACGATGAAGGATGAACGATGAACGACTTTTGCGCAACCGCCCGTCATCGTTCATCATTCATCGTTCATCGTTTGTGATGCGCCGCTCTCGCTTTCTTCCGATTTTCTTCACCGTGCTCGCGATCGCGTTCGTGATCGTGCTTTACGCGCGATTGCGTCGCGATATGCGCGAGCCGCCGAAAACCACAACAGTGACTGCCACAACGGCGGTCACGACCTCGTCGGTCACGTCCGAGCAGTCGCCGCCCGAAACGATGACGCTGCAGGAGCTGAGGACGAGAACGACGGCCGCGACTGCGACAACCGAAACGCAGGATGGAGCCCCGGCTTCAGCCGGGACGCCGCAACCAAAACAGGACCGGCCAAAGCCGGTGCTCCACTCGCCAACCCCGAATGCGACTGCGCCGCCGCATCAATCTGCGCTTTCACGCGTTTTAGCGCCGATTGTGAAAGCGCTAACGCCCTCCAAGACGCCTGCGCCGGCGCCGACGACTTCCACCCCGCAGGCATCGGCGCAATCGCAGAGCAGTCCTCAGGGTCAGAAAGAGCGAGAGACGCCGAAAGATCCGAACTCCGATTCAGCGCCGCCGCAACTTCTGGGGATCGAATTCACGCCGCCACAAGTGCACGACGGCGAAGAAGCGATGATCGTGGTCACCGCAATCGACGATCTCTCCGGCATTCGCGGCATATCGGGAACAATGAGCAGCCCGACCGGAAAAGCGCTGCAGGGATTCGCGACCCAGCGCGAAGGCGACACGAATCGATACATCGGGCGCGTCGTCATCGCGAAGGACGCCGAGGCCGGCTTGTGGCGCGTCAGTTTCCTGAACATGAGCGACAACGCGAGCAACGCCGTGACGCTCAGCTTTGCGCAGGGAGGCGTCCCGCAGAGCGCGGTGCTGCGCGTCGTCTCCGCAAATTCCGATTCGACGCCGCCGACGCTCAAAAACATCTGGGTCGACAAACGCGCCATTCGCGGCGGTGAGAAGGATGCCATCTTCATCGAAGCGACGGATGACAAGTCGGGCGTCAATCTGGTCAGCGCCGTTTTTCAAAGTCCGACGAAAGTGGCGCGCGTCGGCGCGGGATGTCAGCGCACCGAAGGCGACACCTGGCGATGCGAGCTCGCCGTTCCGACCTGCATCGATTGCGGCGACTGGCAGCTCGAACAGGTGACTCTGCAGGACAAAGCGAACAACCTGGCCACCTTTCGCACCGACAATCCGCTCGTGCAGCCGGTCAAGATCAACATCAGCGGCGATGCCTGCGACAACACGCCGCCGGTGCTGCAGTCGGTCACGCTCGACAGCCGCGACGTCGATGTGTCACGCGGCGCAACAACCGTCATCGTCACCGTGATCGCGAACGACGACAACTGCGGCGTGTCCGGCGTCAGCGGTCAGTTCAGCGGTCCGGGCGCAGGAAGTGGCGGCTTCTTTCCGCTGCAGCAGGCAGGCGATGCGAGCACGTTCACCGGACGCATTCAGCTCGATGCGCACGCCGCACGCGGCACGTGGCGGATCAATTCGATCCAGTTGAACGATAAAGGCCACAACCTGCGCGTCTACTACGCTACCGATCCGCTGTTGGCCGGCGCGACTTTTCAGGTCCGCTGATTCCAGGTTTTTGAAAGCCGGTTGTGCGGCACGTCCGGCACATCGACGGTGTAATGCGACGTGTCGTTGAACAGCGTGACTCGCGCGTGCGCCACGTCTTTGAAGTCGAGGATGTTGAGCGCGCACGGCGACTGATCGAGACGATCGCGATATTTGCGCGGATCGAATCCCAGGAGCGAGCTGAGAAGAAGGCGGATGGTCGCTTTGTGCGACACGATGACGATGCGCTCGTCGCAATGGTCCTCGACGATCTTCAGAAGCGCCGGCAGCGCGCGGGCCGTCACTTGTAATCCGCTCTCTCCGCCGACCGGTGAGAACGAGAACGGATCGTGCTCGTAGCGGTTGTACTCTTCCGGAAATTCGCGTTCCACTTCGTCGCGCTTCATGCCCTCCCACCGCCCGTGCGCGATCTCGCGGATGCCGTCGACAGGCGTGACCTCGACGGCGTGCGGTTCGACGACGAGGCCCGCGGTCTCCATGGTGCGCTTCATCGGACTGGCGTACGCGACAGCGATTTTTTCCTTCGCCAGGCGGGCGCCGAGGCGGCGGGCCTGATCGCGGCCGGCGTCGGAGAGCAGCACGTCGACAGCGCCGGCGAAACGATCTTCAGCGGAGAGCTCGGTGGCGCCGTGACGGATGAGAAAGACGCGCGTGGTCACGCGCGCATTCTGCCCGAAAACAAAAAGGCCCGCGATCTTTGGTCTCGCGAGCCCGTCCTCGGTCCGTTAACATCCACCAAAGGGCATTCGAACCGACATTGCCTCGAGAACCTTTGCTTCTCGATGCCTTACGACGCGTTGACATCTGCAAAGGAGCATCCGCGCCGTGTCTGCTTCGCAACCCATCGCGTTCCGAAGCTCACCTTCAAGTCGTTAACATCTGCCATGGAGCGTCCGACCTGAAAGTGATGTGCAATGTAGGTCCACGATTTCGCGAATGCAAGAGGCGATCGCAGTTTTTTTTGCGTGTGGAAAAAGAATTTTGAATTGAGGAAAAAAATCTCTCGCGGCTGTGGAAACTGCGGAAAATCTTTTTTGATCTGCGGAAATTTCGACGCCGCGCGTCGTCCTGAGCGAAGCGAAGGATCTCAAACGCGCAGTCGCGTGCGCTCGCGCTTGTACAGTTCGAGCGCGCGGCGAATCACTTCCAGCGCTTCATCGCGATCGAGAAAGTCTTCGATGGTCACAGTTTTCTTTTCCAGAACTTTGTAATCCAGAAAAAATCTTCGGACCTCTTCCATGCGATGCGGCGGAAGGTCGCGAATCGATTCGTAGACCATGTATTCCGGATCGTCGGCGTGCACCGCGATCACTTTGTCGTCCTCTTCCCCCTGATCGCGCATTTTCATTACGCCGATCGGCTTCGCCATCATGATCGCCAGCGGCACGATCACTTCCTGGCCAAGGACGAGCACGTCGAGAGGATCGTGATCGTCGCAATACGTCTGAGGGATGAAACCGTAGTTGGCCGGATAGTGAACTGAGCTGAACAGCACGCGGTCGACGCGGATCAATCCGCTTTTTTTGTCGAGCTCGTATTTGGTCTTGGAGCCCTTCGGCACCTCGACGATCACCGGGACGACCTCAGGCGCGCGATCGCCGACGCTCACGTCGTGCCAGGGGTGCATCGAGAGAGTTTATAGGAGGAAGAAACTTCGAGCCGCCCGCGTTCCGCCCGTGCACCCTTATTGCGCGAGATCGGTTAAGATACGCACCCCTGATTTCGCCAAATCACGAAAGGCACACCGTTTTCCATGACGCAGTCGAGAGAAGCCACCGAAGCGAATAGCTTTGCGGAGGCGTTCGAAGCGAGCCTCAACTTCAAAACTCCCGCGCAGGGCGAGCTGCTGCGCGGGCAAATTGTTTCCATCTCCGGCGACGACGCGTTCGTCTCGTATGGCGGACCATCGGAAGCCGTCATGGCGACCGCCGAGCTGGAAGGACTCGAGGTGGGCGACACAATCGAGGGCACTGTCATCCGCACCGCGCCCGACATCCGCATCTCGCGGAAGCTCGCGCGCGGCAAGGCGACTCTCGATCAACTCCGCCAGATGTACGAGGCGCGCCTGCCGGTCGAAGGAAAAGTGGCGGCCCGCAACAAAGGCGGATTCGACATCAACGTCAGCGGACTGCGCGCGTTCTGCCCTCTGTCGCAGATCGCGCTCGGCAAAATCGAAAACCCGGATGCGTTCATCAGTCAGTCGTTCGAATTCCGCGTCACTGAGCTTTCGGATGACGGCCGCCGCATCGTCGTGTCGCGCGCCGCGCTGCTGAAAGAGCAGAACGCTGCGCGAGCCGAAGAGACGCGAAAAGCGATCGTGCCTGGCGCCGAGCTGACCGGAACCGTGAAGACTCTCACCCCCTTCGGCGCTTTCATCGACCTGGGCGGCATCGATGGCTTGCTGCACGTTTCGGAGATGAGTCGCCGCCGCGTCACCGATCCCAAAGAATTCGTATCGGTCGGACAGCAGGTGCGTGTGAAGGTGATCAAAGTCGAGAACGATGGCAAGCGAATCTCGCTCTCGATGAAAGATCAGGAGCCCGATCCGTGGGCCGACGTCGGCGATCGCTTTCCGGTCGGCGCGCAATTCTCCGGAACGATCGTGCGCTCGACAGACTTCGGCCTCTTCGTCGAGCTGGAACCTGGCGTCGATGGACTCGTGCATTACTCGCAGCTTCCGTTCGGCATCAAACAGGGCGACCCTTCGATCGCGATCGGCACCAAGGTCACCGGCTGGGTGCGCGAAGTCGATCCTTCGAAGAAGCGTCTCTCGCTGTCGCTGCGCGAAGTCGCGGTCAGCGATCCATGGGAGAACGTCACTCAGCGCTATCCGATCGGGAAGGTCGTCGAAGCGACTGTCGATCATGGCGGCGCGCCCGGCATCTTCGTGCAGCTCGAGCCTGGACTCACCGGTCTGATTCCCAACTCCGAGATCAGCGTGCCGCCCGGTGCGGATCCATCGAAGGCGTTTCAATCCGGCGAGAAACTGCTCGTGCGCATCATGAGCGTCGACCCGCAGCGTAAGCGGATGTCGCTCAGCCACGATGCCGCCAAAGCGGCACTCGAGCGCGACGAATTCACGAAATTCGCCGAAGAGCGCGGGGAAGCGGTGGCCGAGGGCGAGAGCGCGATGGCGTTGGCGTTCCGCCGCGCGATGGAAAAGAAGAAGTAGCCGCTCGCGTGATCCACGCCGGCTCGTCGGGCTCGAGCACGATCGGCATTCCCTTCGCGACACCCCAGCGGTGAATCCACGATAAGCCGTTAGCGCCAACGTAGCCGTCGAGAAGCGCGTAGGCCGGATCGCGCAGGGCCTCGTCGACGGTGATGAAGCGATAGCCGCGCCGCTCGAACATCTTGAGCAGCGCGTCGAGCGTATCGGCATTCAACGCGTTCATGTGCAGCAGAAGAATGTGCGCGATCGGACGGCCGACGACCTCGCGCGTCCGCTTTTCCAGAAATGTCAGCGTCGATTCCATGTACGGAATGTACGCGTCAGCGATGCGGCGTGCCAGCGTTGCATCTTTGCGATCGAGCGCACGCGCGTACGCGTTCGCGAAGACGAAATCATGATTGTCGAGCGTCACGACGGCGTCGACGTAATGCCGCTGGCGTAGGAAGCTCGCGATCGTGTCGCGTGTCTCGCGTGACGTTCCGGTGTGCAGCATCGGATAGCGGAAATATCGAAGAGCCTTTCCATGCGCCGCGAGAATCTCACGCAGCGGCGACTCGCCGCGGACGATGTCGTCCTCGTACTCCGCGACCGGTGTGGAGTTGAGGTCGCGATGCGAGTACGTGTGATTGCCGAGGTCCTGGCCGGCGTCGAGCCAGGCGTTGAGGACCGGTTCGAGATCGCACTGTTTTCCGGTGTTCACGAGACCCAGCGCTGGCACATGATTGCGTTTCAGAACCGACAACAACCTCTGGTTCCATCGCAGCGCATTGCAGCCTTCTGTCCGCGGCAACCCTTGTCCGGGAAGATCATCGAAGGTCAGCGCGACGGTCAACGCGACGGCGGCCAGCATCCTCTGACTATAATCCGCGCCGCATGCGAGTGTTCCTCACCGGCGCGACGGGCTATGTCGGATCGGCTGTCGCGGCCGCACTTCGCGATCGCGGTCATGAGATCACCGCACTGGTGCGGCCTGAATCGGAGGCCAGCAATCTCCGCGAAGCGGGAGCAGTCATCGTCGCCGGGGAGCTCAAATCGCTTCCCGACCTCGCCGATACGCTCAAAGGTCACGACGCGTTTGTGCACGCGGCGTTCCCTCGCTCGCGCGACATCGTCGCCGAAGACAAGATCGCGGTCGACGTTCTTTCGCACGCAGGGTTTTTTGTTTTCACCTCCGGGGTATGGGTGCTCGGCCCGGGAAGCTCGAGCGAGTCTTCGAAGCTGAATCCGATTCCACTCGTCGCCTGGCGCCCAGCCCATGAGCAAGCGGCCTTCGGAAGCGGACCGGCGGCCGTGATTCGTCCCGGGTGCGTGTACGGCGGCAAACAGAGCCTCCTGGCGGGCTGGTTCGCGGCCGCTGATCAGCGCAAGCCGCTGCAAATCGCCGGAGATGGCAACAATCATTGGGCGATGGTCAATCTTCACGATCTCGCCGACTGTTACGTGCGGATCGTCGAGCAGCGCGCGACCGGAATCTTTCACGGCGTCGACGATTCCGGCGTGACGCTCAACGAATGCGCGCACCTCGTCGCGCCATCGGGAAAAATCGAGCACGTCGCGGCCGAGGGTCCGTTCGGTCAGGCGCTCACGCTTGATCAGAATGTTTCGAGCGAAGCGACGCGGCGCAAACTCGGATGGACGCCGCGTCGCACATTTACGACTTCGATCGACGAGCAGTGGCGCGAATGGCGCGACGCACTGCGGCCCTCATCCTGAGCCGCGAAGACGGCGAAGGATCCCGCTGATGAGATCCTTCCCCTTCGCTGCGCTCAGGGTCAGGATGACGCTCAATCCTTCTTCAAGGCGTTGACCAGAAGGCCCACGCCGACCGCCAGGACGGCCACGCCGGCCGCCACTTTTCCGGGATTCTCCTTCGCGAAACTCTTCGCCTTGTCCCCGCCGTTGCGCAGATAGTCTCGCGCGGTGTTGAGGTACTCCTCGACGTCGACGTTCTGCATCTGATTCTTGAGATTGCCGATCATCTCGTCGCTGATGCCGAGCTTTCCGAGGAATTGCTCGAGGCCGCGATTGGTCGATTGACCGCACGTCGGGCAAACACCGCCGACGTTGCTGGCGACCCCCTTCGGCTCGCGCGCGTTCGTCTCTCCGAAACCGCCTCTGATTGGTGTATCCATGACATCTCCCTTCATTCGTACTTTCGATGATGTGTTCCGATGCGCGGATCGCCCGACTTGTTGGTGTAGCGGTCCTCGTCTTTCCAGCGCTCGTCCGAGAATCCACCGGCGAATTCCTGATCGCGTTCCTGTTCTTCGCCGCTGGCGCGGAACGAAGTCTTCAGGCTCGTTTGCTTGGGCGTGTACGCGCGGTTCAGGACTTCGATGGGGATATCGGCGGAACGCTCCGCCGGGCGGGCAGTTGCCTTTGGTTGGGCGCGCACTTTTTTCTTGACCGGAGCCGCTGCGGCAGCGCGTTTTGCCGGACGCAACCGTGCTGTGGCCTTCTTCGCCGTCCGTTTGATGGCCTTGCCGGCCCGAGATGCTCGGGAAACCTTTCCCTGTCGTGCCATTGCAGTTGATCCTTTCGCATACTGAACATTGCAAGATCAGCGCGCAGTG
>QHVX01000384.1 GCA_003222375.1 Acidobacteriota bacterium | reverse complement strand
GTAGTCGGGTTTCCTTCGACGAGACGGAACTGCAATTGCGCGGTCGTCTTGATGATGTCCTTCACGCGCGCCGGATCGTCGATGCCGGGAAGTTGAATGACGATGCGATTGCCGCTTTCAGGAACGATCAGCGGCTCGGTGACACCGAGGGCGTCTACACGATTGCGGATGGTTTCGACGGCGTGATCGATTGTGTCGCGCTCGATCGCAGACGCGGCAGCCGGCTTCATCTTGAACTGCAGCGCATCATCGGGCGTCCGGCTCACATCGAACGCCGGCAGATAGTCCTTCGCGAGCCGCTCGTACTCGGCAGTGCTGATGCCCGCCGGCGGGACGGCAATGAAAGTTACGTCGTTGGTGCGGCGCGTCGTCGGCACCGGCAAATTGTTTTTCCCCGCCTGCGTCTTCAACGCCTCGGACGCCTGATCGACTTCGAGGCGGGTGGCGTCGCCGACGTTGACGCGCATGACGAGGTGCGTGCCTCCTTTGAGATCGAGGCCGCGACGGATCGGCTCATCCGACCACACTCCGGGAATGAGCACCACGATGAAAATCACGAGGATCACGACGATGGCCGCGATCTTCAGCCAAAGGTTCTGGTTCAAAATCTCCTCCGGATCAACTTTGCTCTGACTCGCCGGTCTGGACCCCTGTAATGGCAGAGCGGGCGACTTTCACTTTGACGTTGTCAGAAATCTTGAGGTATACGACTTCCGGCTCAACACTTTGGACCGTCCCGTAAATCCCGCCTGAGGTGACTACGCGGTCGCCTTTTTTCAGCGAGCTCAGCATGTCCTGGGTCTTGCGCTTTTGCTTGTTGGCCGGTCCGATCACCAGGAAGTAAAAAACGAGGAAGATCGCCGCGATCGGCAGAATGTTGATCAGGAACGCGATCGTGGAATCGCTGCTGGATTGCAGGAGCAAAGCTAGGGTATTCATCAATCGTTTTCTCGAGCGAACTGCAACAGGAAGGCTTCGCGGAACGCCGCGAATGAATTGGACGCGATACTTTGCCGGACCTTCCTCATCAAGTCAAGGTAAAACCAGACGTTATGGATGGTGTTGTACACCAGTCCGGCGATCTCGCCGCTCACAAAAAGGTGTCGCAAATATGCCCGCGAGACAGTCCGGCAGGTCAGGCAGTCGCAATCAGGATCGAGCGGCCCCTCGTCATCGACATACCGCGCGTTCTTGATCGCCACCTTTCCGATGCTCGTGAAGAGCGATCCGTTGCGCGCGTTGCGGGTTGGCATGACGCAATCGAACATGTCGATGCCGGCGTCGACCGCATTGACGAGATCCTCCGGCGTCCCAACCCCCATCAGATACCTCGGCTTATCCGCCGGAAGGAGCGGCGCCGTGAGTCGGATCGTGTCGAACATCTCTTCTTTCGATTCGCCGACCGCTATGCCGCCCAGCGCGATGCCGTCAAAGTCCATCGCGGCGATTTCTTCGACGCTGCGTTTTCGCAGATCGGGGAACACGCCGCCCTGCACGATTCCGAATACGGCCAACGGCGAACGGCGAACGGCCAACGACCTTTTCGCCCAGCGATGCGTGAGCTCCATCGAGCGCTCAATGTCCGCGTGCGACGAACCATGCCCCGGGCACTCGTCGAACGCCATCGCGATGTCGACGCCCATTCGCGTTTGGATCTCGATCGACTTTTCGGGCGACAGGAAATGCAGTGATCCGTCGAGATGGCTGCGGAACTCGACGCCCTCCTCGCGAACTTTGCGAATCGCGGCGAGCGAAAACACCTGGTAGCCACCGGAATCCGACAGCACGGCACGATCCCACGACATGAACTTGTGTACGCCGCCCAAGCGCTCGAGGTGATCGATTCCGGGGCGGAGCATCAGGTGGTACGTGTTGTTGAGGATGATCTCGCAATCGGTGCCGGGTGCCGCGTGCCGGGTGCCGAGATTTTTCAGTTGCTCGGTGGTGAGCGATTTGACCGATGCGGCTGTGCCAACAGGCATGAAAACGGGTGTGTGAATGACGCCGTGTGAAGTGTGGATTTCCGCGAGACGAGCGGAGCCGTCGTTTTTGCTCAGTTGAAACGTTAGACCCGACTCGGCACTCGGCACTCCGGCACCCGGCACTTTTACTGAAGCTTCATCGTTTCCACGCGCACGCTGGCCGGCAAATTCAGCGTGAAGCGCTTCTGCTCGATCGGCTCGTTGACGCGGACGTTCGTGAACTCGTAGCGCGTGACGTCGCCATCGCCTTCGGTGTACTCGAACTTTGTGGTCAGGAAGCTCTTCTTGTCGATCCAGATTTTGATGTGCCGGACGCGCCTGGCGATGCCTTTCGTCTTGGGCTTCAGGTCGAGCTCGTAACGCGGCTGATCGGCAACGTTCGAGAAAGTGAAATCGAAGTACGATGCCAGCTCGTCGATCGCTCCGCTCGCGCCCATGTATTTGAAGATGCGGTCCTGGTAACGCTTCACTTCGATCTGCTCGGCTTTGTTGAGATCGGGGAAATAGGTCGTCAATATCCCGTTCGCAATCAACATCTCGACGCGCTTTGGGGCGTCGTAACGCCATTTCCGGCTTCGCAAGAAGTGCCAGAACTTTTTCCTGCTTGAAGTCGGCTTCCAGCGTGCTGGTCTTTTTCTGCTGCTCCTGCACTTTGCGGATCACTTCGTCGAGCGAATTGGGATCGACGGTGCGCGCCGCGTAGACCGGCAACCCGATCGCGAATGCGCAGATCGCGGCTGAAAAATACCTCACGGAAGACATGCCGCAGCACCAACGCGGCCTTCCGGGACCGTATTTCCTGTCCAGCGTGTATACTCAA
>QHVX01000383.1 GCA_003222375.1 Acidobacteriota bacterium | reverse complement strand
ATTGCTCGCTGAGATGCACGACCAGACCGGCGACGAGATTCTTAGCGCCCAGAACGTTGATTCCCGGCGAAGTACGGCGGTAGATCGTGTTGCCGTCAGTGTCGAATTGCTGGGTGGCGAAAAACGATGCGCGCACGAACCGGAACACGCCCTCCGGGTACCTGCGAAGTCCGACAAATCCGCCGACGTCGCGATAGCACACCTGCGGGAGGAATCCGAGGTCGGCGCGGAAGCCGTCGCCGAGGTCATTGACGGCCGCACCGCAGTCGTACCTCTGCTGCGAGTGGTTCCAATCCGCATGGAAGGCATGCGAGCTCGATCGTGCGCCGTTCCAGGCGGACGAGAGTCCCGGTAGTTTCGGATTTTCGGTGCTGCTGTACAAAAACTCTGCGGTGACAGCGTCGCTCTGATTGGGACGCCATTGAAAATCGGGACCGATGACGCGGTTGTATCCGCCTCCGCGGATCTCGCGGTCGGTGAATACCGCGCCGACGAACGATTGTCCGAGGTCATGACGGATGCGTCCAATGGCGTCGGTCGATTTGAAATCCTGCAGTGCGAACGAGGATCCGACAGGCCCCGGGATGATTGTCAGGCCGCCGCCGCGATCGCCGGTGACCAGAACTGTGTAGTTCGATCCAGCGAGACGGCCGGTGCTGCGCATTCCCCAGCGCGGCGACGTGATGGTCCGCGTGTAAACAACTTGCAGCGGCGTATCGAAGAGATCGAAGCCCTCGAGAAAGAACGGCCGCTTCTCCGGAAAGAAGACTGCGAAGCGCTGATTGACAGTGATCTGCGCGACGTCGGACTCGACCTGCGAGAAATCGGGGTTGACAGTCATGTCGACGGCATTGTTGGCGGTCGGCGTCCACTTCACATCGAGGCCGGCATCTTTGTGCAGCGGCTCGCGATGCAGCGGACTTCCGAGGGCGTCGCGCGGCACTTCGTTCTGTTGCGCGGTCGCGTAAGGAGCGATGACCATGTGGCCGGCTTCGGGAAGACCGGTCAAGCCGACGAGCGGATGGGTATGGCACACCAGGCAATTCGATCCGCGCGGAAGCGGCGCGCTGTGAAACGCATAGCGAAAATCACGCGGGTAATTGCGCCAGATGAGGATGTTCCACGTCTGCGGATCGCGATGTTCGTATCGCAGCGATGAGAACGGGATCCGATACTCAGCGCTCCAGCCGCCGGAATCGATTTTGGCGGCCGTGTCGTAGAAGTAATCGGGCGAAAAATCCTCGATGCCGCCGCTGGCGTCGTTGTAAATGCCATCCCCCTGAATGCCGCGCGGGCTCACGCGCAGCTCCAGCGACGTTCGCTTGTCGTTGCGCGTGTCCAGAAAGACCGCGATGTTGTCGTCGGTGCCGATGACCTGATCGCGATCGACGTACGGCGCGCGGATTTTCTTCGGATCGGGATCGTCGCAACGGACGCCGACATAAAACGCGTGATCGTCGTAGGTCAGATAGGCGACCGTCCTGACCTTGGCCGGAATGTTGTCCGCCGGCGAAGTCTCATAGAACTTGTCGATCGTGGCGGCGTTCTTCCATCCCGGATCGGAAAGATCGCCGTCGATCTTGATCGGCCCCTCCGCGCGATGCAGCATGAGCGGACCGGGAGGTGGCGGCGCATCCGCCAGGAGTGAAGAGACACAGACTACCATCAAGATCGCAACGATCGGTTTCTGCATGCCCGCACATTCTCCGTACGAAGCGTTACGTAGCTTTGACGGTATGGTTTCGGAGTGGTTAGCGGTTGGTGCCAGGTCTGCTGTTGGCTGTTTTCTCCCAGCAGTAGACAAACTCTCTCTTCATTCCGTAGAAAACAGCCAACAGCAGACCTGGCACCAACCTACTGCTCGAAGAAGTAGTTCTGCTCGAGCACCTGCCACTGGCCGTTGACCTTCTTCAGCGCGACGACGCCTTTGATTTTCTTGTCGTCGTGATCGACGCCGCGAATGTCGATGTTGGCGCGATCGGGCCCTCGAAGTAGTTTTTCATCTCAGATGCCTTAGGACGCTCTTTCGGCACCTGATCCGACGGCAGGTGGATGCGGGCGGCATCCCAGTTCGCGCCTTGAATCGCTTTCACGAGCGCGAGGTACGCGGTTCCCGCCTCGGCCCCGCCGGCCGGTAATGCGCTCGGCTTCGGGATCGCGGTGATCGGCACGTCGTACGACAGATGAAAATCGTAGGTGTCTTTGAACATCTTTCCCGGCTTATCGGTCCAGCATTCGCCTGCAGAACGCGTGGTCGTCGACGCTGTCGTTTTGGCCGGGAAATTGTCGCTGAGGTCGATCTGCTGTCCCGTCGAAGCGAGGTAGCCTGAGACGCCGCATTTGTTCGGCGCTACCAGCCGCACCAGCACGACGTTGCCCTTTTCGCCAGTCTGCAGAATGAAAGCTCCGGGCGTATTGATGGCCGCCAGCACCGCGGGCCGGTCGATCTTGAAATCGGTCAGCACGACGACCGTCAGCGGCTTCTTCGGATCTTCGGTGTCCGCTTGATACGCGAATGCGTCGACCGGATCGAACTTCACTTTGCCGAAATGGAAGCTTCCGTTGTTGGCGGCCAGGAGCGGCGACACGCTGAGGGCCAGACATAGCACGACTTTTCGCATCATGGGCGCGAACGATAGCACCGCGCGATCGATTCTTCGAATGGCGGACGCAGAACGCCGCGATCGGTGATGATGGCGGTGATCAACTTCGCGGGCGTGACGTCGAAGGCCGGATGCCGCACCGCGACGCCGTCCGGCGCAATCCTCGTTCCGCCGATCTCGGTGACTTCGGTCGCGCTCCTTTCCTCGATCGGAATCGCTGCGCCGTTTTTCGTTGCGACGTCGATCGTCGAGAATGGCGCAGCGATGTAAAACGGGACGCCGTGCACGTTGGCGAGGACCGCCAGCGTATACGTCCCGATTTTGTTGGCGGTATCGCCGTTGGCTGCGATGCGGTCGGCGCCGACAATCACGGCGTCGAATTTTCGCTGCTGGAAAAAATGTCCGGCCATGTTGTCGGTGATCAGCGTGACGTCGATGCCATCCTGCTGCAGCTCCCACGCGGTCAGCCGCGCGCCCTGCAGGTACGGACGCGTTTCGTCGGCGAAGACCGCGATTCTCTTTCCCTGCTCGACCGCCGATCGAATGACGCCGAGGGCCGTGCCGTAACCGGCGGTGGCGAGGGCGCCGGCGTTGCAGTGCGTCAACACCGTCGCTTGGGCGCCCAGGAGCTCGGCGCCGAAGCGTCCGATGCGGCGGTTGGCTTCGACGTCTTCGCGCAAGATCGCTTCCGCTTCGGCTTTGGCGCCTTGTACGCGCAGCATGCGATCGACGGCCCAGGCGAGATTGACAGCCGTCGGGCGCGCCTGCTTCAATTCGATCGCCGCGAACTGCAGATCGTCGCCGCGCATTTTCGCGAGCGCCATACCAAATGCCGCCGCCACTCCGATCGCGGGCGCGCCGCGCACCACCATCGACTTGATCGCCTCGGCAACTTCATGCGCGGTATTGCATCGCACGTAAACGACTTCGCGCGGAAGGCGAAGCTGATTGAGCAGCTCGAGCGCGTCGCCGCGCCAGCGGATGGGTTCGACAGACACGCCGCTATACTAGCCGGTCGACACGGAGGACCCGATGGTCAAGGTTGGCATCAACGGCTTCGGGCGCATCGGACGCAACGTCGTTCGGGCCGCGCTGGCCGGAAACTTCGATATTGAATTCGCGGCGGTCAACGATCTCACCGACTCCGCCACGCTGGCGTACCTCCTCAAATACGACTCGGTCCACGGAACGATTGCGAATCAGATCGGCCACACCGCCAATGGCATCACGATCGACGGCCGCGAGCTGCGCGTGTTCTCGAACCCCGACCCCGCCGAAATCCCCTGGGGCGACTTCGGCGTCGAGATCGTCATCGAATCGTCGGGAAGGTTCACATCAAAGGAAAAGGCCTCGCGTCATCTGCGCAAGGGCGTCGAGACGGTGATCATCTCCGCGCCCTCGAAGGACGCCGATGTCACGATCTGCATCGGCGTGAACGAAAAGATGTTCGATCCCGGCACGCACAAAGTGATCTCCAATGCGTCGTGCACCACCAACTGCCTGGCGCCGGTCGCGAAAGTGCTGCACGAGAAGTTCGGCATCACGATGGCGATCATGAACACCGTGCATTCCTACACCAACGATCAGGAAATTCTCGATCTGCCGCACAAGGATCTCCGCCGCGGACGCGCAGCGGCGCTGTCGATGATCCCGACCAGCACCGGCGCCGCGAAAGCAATCGGCCTCGTTCTGCCGGAGCTGAAAGGAAAATTCGACGGCATCTCCATCCGCGTGCCGACGCCGAACGTCTCGCTCGTCGATCTGACCTTTCACACCGAGAAAGCGACGAACGTGGACGAGATCAATCAGGTCCTCCGCGATGCAGCCAAAGGCGATCTGCGCAACATCCTCAGCTACTCCGATGAACAGCTCGTGTCGCGCGACTTCAACGGCGACGCGCATTCGTCGATCGTCGACACCACCTTCACGCGCTCGGTCGATCCGCACATGCACAAGATCCTGGCGTGGTACGACAACGAATGGGGATACTCCAACCGAATCCTGGACCTGATCGCCTACGTAGCACGAGTAAAGCAGGAGTCTCTTGCAGCGCGCTAAGTTACAAACGATGAACGATGAACACAGAAC
>QHVX01000382.1 GCA_003222375.1 Acidobacteriota bacterium | reverse complement strand
GAGGAGAAATTGCATCCGATTCTGGACGCTGCGCCGTTCAAAGATCTCTGGATCGCGCTGGTGTCGAATGTCGATGCATCGCCGATCGGCACTGCGACCGCAATGCGCAACGCGCTGCTGCGGCAGGTCGTCTCGCCAGTGCGCTGGGTCGAGTCCGTGCAGCGCATGATCGCGATGGGTGTCCGAAGGTTCGTCGAGATCGGACCTGGAAATGTGCTCACCGGATTGGTCAAGCGGATCGATTCCTCGGTGGAGCTGATCAACGTGTCGGATGTTCCGTCGATCGAAGCGTTCGTGGAGAAAGTGGTGCAATGAGAATCGATCTGAGCGGCAAGACCGCGCTGGTCACCGGTGCGTCGCGCGGAATCGGCGAAGCGATCGCCCGCCGTCTCGCGGAATGCGGTGCCTACGTTCTATGCGCTGCCCGAAGCGTGCAGCGCGTCGAAGAGATCGCCGCCGAGCTCACCAACGCCGGACATCGCGCGACCGGCGTGCAGCTCGACATCACCGGCGACGATGTTCGCGAGCGCATCAAGGCGCTCCTCGAACAGCAGCCGATCGATATCCTCGTCAACAACGCCGGCGTGACGGAGGACGATCTCTTTTTGCGGATGAAACCCGAAGCGTGGACGGCCGTTTTGCGGACGAATCTCGACTCGGCGTTCCACATCTCGCAGGAAGTCGTCAAGAAGATGATCCGCGCGCGATGGGGCCGCATCATCAACATCTCGTCGGTAGTCGGATTGATGGGCAATCCGGGGCAGACGAATTATGCCGCGTCGAAGGCCGGCATCATCGGCTTCACGAAGGCGCTGGCGCTGGAGATCGGATCGCGAAATGTGACAGTCAACGCGATCGCGCCCGGATTCATCCAAACTGCGATGACGGTGTCACTCGCTGACGAATCGCGCAAAACCCTCGAAGGCCGCATCGCGCTCAAACGACTCGGCGTCCCCGACGACGTTGCGTACGCGGCCGTCTTTCTGGCGTCAGAGCAGGCCGGCTACATCACCGGCACCGTCCTGAACGTCAGCGGCGGGCTCTACACGTGAGCCGGCGATCGCCGGATGTGTGCCGAAGCAGACGCGGATCGCGTGCTGGAACGCGATGAAGCGCTCGCGCATCGCCGACTCGACGCGTACGACATCGAATTCCGCCCGATAGAACACTTCATCTCTGCAGGCATAGGACAGAAATCGCGCGCGGCTGAGCGCGAGCTGCGATTCATGGCATTCGACGGCGTCGAGTTTTCGCTTCTGTTCGCACGCCGACAACTCGAGCGTGAACCGTTCGCGGCCGGCAGGAGCCTTTCCGTGAATGACGTAGGTCGCGATATCCGGCTGAGGCGCTGCTCTGTGGGTGTAATAGGCGATGGCGCGATGATCGGAGTGCTGATCGAAGGTGGAAGGACTGACGATCAGCGTTGGTTTAAAATCATCAACTATTTTTATGACTATTTCTCGTAATACATTTTCTCCGCGGCGGGCGCGCGCGGCGATGCCCTGATCTGGAAATGCCAGAAATGTCGCCGATTTCTCGGGGACGCCGAGCCGCGCCAGTGAGCAGAGCGCTTCGCGCCGGCGCATGGCTCCCCAGGCAGCGCGATCGGCGTCGGTCAGGAAAAGTTTTCGATGCAGAAAGCGTTGCGGCCACGGATTGTTTTCGCCGTCGGTGACGAAGACAACTGCCAGCTCACCGCCACTTTCCAGGACGCGCTGCATGAGGCCCCCAGCGGCGATGACGTCGTCGTCCGGGTGGGGCGCCAGGATCAGCGTGCGCCGAGTCGAAAACGGGAGAGCCAGGGAATTCACGATCGCGCAGGTGAAATGGCGAATAGCCTCGAATGAATGCCGGTGCCCATAGACATGCGAGCGGCTCCTTTGCTTCGGCTGTCACAAATGTGTGACGGCCGATAGCCAGCATACGCTGACCGCGATACGGCGAGCCATCAAGGGCACCATGAGCCTCGCCTGTCGAAGTCAAAATAACAAACGACCCAGGAACGGCAATAGTAAACGATCCGTCGTCCTGAATCCACTGCCCGGCCGCGCGCAGGCGGCCCATGTCGAGAAAATTCTCGCGTAGAAAGGCACGCCCGCGCGGCGGAAAGAAAACGCCGTCGGCCTGCACGACATGGCATTGCGAGCGAACGACGTCCTCCGGAATCGTGTCGACGATCACGCCTCGATACATCAAGCGCCGCGTGATGAATTCGAAGATGTAGTAGTAGGGCCGCTGCCGATAGATCGTTTCGCCCTTCAAATCGAGCAGCGGTTCGCCAGGCCGAGTCAGGCCGAGGACCTGACGCATCATCGTGATGTGTTCGGTGGTGCCGTCCTCGAATCCGTGCGTGTAGTACCAGATCGCGCCCACGAAGATGAAGCACGTCGCGATGTACAACGGGAGGCGGATGTCGAGGCGATCGATCGCCGCGGCGACAAAAATGGCGAGCAGCGGCAGCACGACGAGGTAATCGCGGGGCGAGATCAGAATCCAGAAGCTGAGGAGCGCCACGCTGAAAAATGCAGTTGCGAAGGCGAAAAAGAATCTCCATCCGACGACCGGGTCGTGTGCCGCCGGCGGCCGTTTACGCCACGCGATCCACAGGATCAGCAGCACGACCGGCACGAACGTCGCGCGTTTGACGAAAAGATCGCTCGCTGGCGCGCTCGACGCGATCTGCGCGTTGAACTCGATCACGCAGTAGACGAGATTTCGCCACGCTCCGCGCGCTGCGAAGTAGACTCCGATGAGCGCCGGCACCGCGACGTGCAGGTTTCGTTTTTCGTGCGCGAATAGCCAGGCCACCGTTGCCGAGACGGCGAGAGTAATGATGAGCAATGAGGTTTTCATCGACGTCGCTGTGGCCGCGCCGAGGAGCAAGCCGACGATGAACATGCGCAAATTGGTGAGTTGCCCGCCCGTCAGCACCACCAGAGATACGCACCACAGCGCCACCCAGAGATTGTCGGTTCGATACTCGATCGACTTCAGAAAGAAAACTGGAAAGAGCGACAGCAGGATGGCGGCCCAGATGCCGACGGTCTTCGAGTAAAGACGACGGCCGAGGATGTAGGTGCAGGCAAGGACGACGGCGAAGAGCACCACGATCGGCGCACGCATGTACAACAACACATCGGCGCGCTCGCCGACGAGCTCGAGAATCGGCGCGGTCACCATGTGAAAAAGCGGCGCGTGGTTATCGAAGAGGTCGCGGTATTGGAGGAGTCCGGCAGTCCACCCCCACGTGACGTGGAGGTGCTGCGGCTCGTCGGAGTCGAATCGATAGTTGAAATAGGCGAGCGCGCGAAGGACGAGTGACAGGACGGCAATGCCGATCAGAGTCCCCCGCTCGCCCCGCGCCATTTGTCGCATGCTGAAGTTGGTGCGCCCTGAGGGACTCGAACCCCCAACCAGCAGATCCGAAGTCTGCTGCTCTGTCCAATTGAGCTAAGGGCGCCCGGCCGGAGTGTACTCGACAGGCTGCGCCGTGGTGAATAGAATCGCGCGCCGCATTGTTCCCAGAAAATCCTGCCGACAGGCCGTTGTAGCTCAGTTGGTAGAGCAGCTGATTCGTAATCAGCAGGTCACCGGTTCAAGTCCGGTCAACGGCTCCAAAACTCGAGACCGCGATTCCGGCGGCGTCAGCGACGCCGCCGGAATCCTGCATCTCATTGAATGACGAACGGCACCGTGTGAACGGTCGGATCGCCCGCCACCGTAAATCCGAAAACGTAGTTGCCAGCCGAGAGTCCCGTCGTCTTCAGATTAAACATGTAGGAGCCGCCGCGGGCGTTCTGGAACTGGAACTCCTGCGGATTGTTCCCAGGCGCTGGCGCCGGAAGCCATGTCGTCGTTCCGGTCTTCTGGACGCCGTATGCCGTCACGACCAGAGCGGGCGACGAGAGGTTGGTCCCCTGCGCGTTCACGACAGAAATACGGAACGGAATCGTATCGCCGGAGCTCACCGGCTGCGTGTTCAGCGCGCCGCCCGTGATGCCGTAAGCCACCGTAAGAGTGGACGACGCACTGGCAGGATTGAAATTCGCGTCGCCGCCGTAGCTGACGTTGATGGGGAAAACGCCGACCGTGAAAAAGCCCGTCGAGAACGTTCCGGAGAACGTGCCGTCCGCTTGAATGGCCGCGGGCTGCACGTTACCGTCGAGATCGATCAGGACCGCTCCCGTCGGAATCAGCGTTCCTGCCGAAATCTTGCCTGAGATGACAGTTGAAGCTGTACCGACGACGATTGAAGGCGCGCTCAGATTACTGATCTGAGGCGTCGCCTTCGTCGGGCTGATGAAGGTGAGATTGAAGTTGATGTTAGGCGTGATCATCCCGCCGGCGACATGAACGGCCGTCCCGGTGGTGACGTCACAGGAATTACAGGGGATGTTCGTGTACAGAACCGGCTGATAATCGGGCGCCCGTCCGATGACGAAATAGTCGCCGGCCGTGAGTCCGTCGGAAACCGTGTAATGTCCGGTTGTATCGGCAAACCCGTACGCCGCCAGGTTGCCGGTCGCGCTGAAGACCTGAACGACTCTGTTGAGCGCAAAGTTCACATTCTTGAATGGCACTCCAAAGACGACGTCGATCGGAGTCCCGCTTGTGACTGGGCAGCCGGTGCAGTCGATGCCGGAGTAGAGCTGATTAACGTAGCCCCGTTGCAAACCGTTTTGTGTGAGCGCGTAGTACCTGCCAGCGGCCGGGAGATGGATGATGAAGTTGCCGTTCAAATCGGAGATGCTCGTGAGCACGAATTTGCCGGTGCTGTTGTAGAACTGAATGAAAACGCCGCCCAGCGGGCCCCGGGTTGCCGCGTCGGTGACGTTGCCGGTGATGATCGCCTGAGAGGAATGCATCGCGAAGTCGATGCCCGACTTCGTGGATCCAAGCGTCACGCTGATCGGTGTTCCTCCGGTGACCACACAACCGTTGCAATCGGTACCGCTGTAGAGCTGTGAGAAGTAGCCGGCAGCTGTCGCCAGTGCGTAGTAATTGCCGCTGACCAATCCATTGAACGAAATGTAATTGCCCGCGTCGTCCGACGTGGCAAACGTCACAGCATTGCCGCTGCTGTTGTAGATCGCGACCTGCTCAAAGGCTATCGGTGTCGCATCAAAAGCATTTGTCAGCTTCCCTGCGATGCGTCCACCATTGACCAAAGCAAAATTGATGTTGCTGGTCGTGCTTCCGAGGGAGGCGGAAAATGAGGTCCCCTTCGTCGCGTCGCAGGCAGTGCAGTTGATCCCTGAATAAAGCGAGTCGACGAGGCCGGCAAAAAGACCGTTGAACGTTCTGGCGTAGAACGTCCCTCCATGATCGAGCGTGATCTTGTATTGACCGCTGCCGTCACTGCTCGCCGAAGCCGTCGGAACGCCGGCAGAGTCGTAAAGCACAACCGTGACTCCCAGGAGAGGCGAAGGTCCCGGTCCGGTGACGGTTCCGGTGATCGTGGCAACGCTGACCACATTGCTGCGCAGCGCGAAATTGACCGCCCCCGTGCTGACGCCATCAGTGACCGCGATCGGCGTCCCATCGATCGGTGAGCAGTTGAAGTCCGGACAATCGATGCCGTTGTAGACCTGCGGAACGTGCGCATCGGCGAAAGCGAGCGCGTGATATCGATCGGTCGGCAATCCACCGATCGAATAATTGCCGCTGACATCGGTCGTAGCCACGGCAACAAAGTCGCCTGCCGAGTCATAGAGATAAACGAAAGCCCCGCTGATGGCGCCGCCTCCGAACTGCGAGACGGTGCCTGACAGGGAGCCGGTAGCCGTCGGAGTGATCCGCAAGTGGCGCGACGGAACGGTTAGCTGTCCCGGCGCATAGAGGACCGCAATCGGGTAGCGCAGGTTGCCATCTAAAATCCGAAGTCGAATCGTCGCCGATACACCGCGATCGCTCCTGTCGAGGTCCCAGTATGTCGCGGTCGAGACCTTGCCCGACGCATCGACAGCAACCGGGGCGGAAAGAAAAATGTCGGCGCCGTTTCCGGTGACAAAACGAACGCCGCGGCCATCACGGACGATCTCGACAATGCCGGATGCGGACGCAACGCGGTAGGAAACCGCCGTCGCGCCGCCCTCATCGTTCAAGACAAACACTTCGGATTCCATGCCGTCGGCTGCGCTTCGAAAAGCGTCCACGCCGGGAAAGGCGCCGGCGTAGTACGCGCCGAACGCACTGGCGGAACGGCGGCCGTCGCGCGACAGTTCCGGGCGCAAAAGGACGAACGCGTTACCTTTGGCTAAGCGGAAGCCGACAGCAAATCGACCGGCATCGAATCCCTCGATCTGGGAAGGTTCAGATCTTTCAAAGGAGCCGG
>QHVX01000381.1 GCA_003222375.1 Acidobacteriota bacterium | reverse complement strand
TCGGGACTCGGTTCGTAATTGAAAAACTTCGTGATGTCGTTGCGGAAGACGAGCTTGAAATCGCCGATCGGACCGTTGCGCTGTTTGGAAATGATGATTTCGGCGATCCCCTTCTCCTCGGTGTCCTTGTTGTAGACCTCATCGCGATAGATAAATGCCACCAGATCGGCGTCCTGCTCGATCGAACCCGATTCGCGAAGATCGGCAAGCTGCGGACGATGATCGCCGGTCCGCTGCTCCGGACGACGTGACAGCTGTGACAGCGAAACCAGGGGAAGGTTGAGCTCTTTCGCGATGGCTTTCAGTCCTCGCGAGATTTGCGAGATCTCCTGGTTGCGCGATTCGACTTTGCCCTTGACCGCCATCAACTGCAGGTAGTCGACCATCACGAGGTCGAGGCCGGCCTCCATCTTCAGACGCCGCGCTTTCGCTCGGAGCTCCATGACATCGATGCCCGGCGTGTCGTCGACGTAGATCTTCGCTTTGGCGAGGCGCGTCGATGCCTCGGCGAGATCGCGCCAGTTCCTCTCGCTCAGCATTCCGGCGCGGATCAGATGGTTCGAGACGCCCGATGCCGACGACAGCATCCGCAGTCCGATCTGCTCTTTCGACATTTCGAGCGAGAAAACGCCGACGGCGTACATGCGATGCGATGGCGCCCGCGCCGCTCCCTCACGATCGGGGATGGCGATCGCCTCCGCGATGTTCATCATGAAGCTGGTTTTTCCCATCGACGGACGCGCGGCGATGATGATCAGATCCTGCGCCTGAAATCCGGATGTGAATTCGTCGAAGCGGTCGTAGCCGGTCGGAATGCCGGTGATCAGCTTACCGGCGTGCTGCAGCGCTTCGATCGCTTCCATGTTCTTTCGCGTGATCCGATCGAGCGCCACGAATCCCTTGTCGATGCTTCCCTCGGCGATGCGATAAAGCGATTGCTCGGCGATGTTGAGTACCTCCGCCGGCTCGTTGGGAGCATCGAGCGCCGCGCGCATGACCGAGTTGCCCATCGCGATCAGGCGGCGGAGCATCGATTTTTCTTTGACGATGCGCGCGTAACGCTCGACGTTGGCGATATCGGGGATGCCGTCGGAGAGAGAGGAGATGTAGGCCGCGCCGCCGACCTGCTCGAGCTGGGCGTGTTTTCCGAGCTCGTCCTTCAGTGTGAGGGTGTCGATCTCGCGACTCTGCTCGGCGAGTGCGCGCATGGTGGCGAAAATCGATCGATGTGCGTCCTTGAAGAAATCCTCGGTGTCGATCAACCCAACCACGCGATAGAACGCGTTGTTATTGATCAGGATCGATCCGAGCACTGCCCGTTCCGCATCCGGGTTTTGTGGCAGCGGCCGATCCAAAACCGTACCGAGTTGGACCGCAGTCATTGAACGATGACCGCGGATTGTCTGACTGTTTTTCGATCAGAAAGTTTCTTAACAGGAAGAGCGCCGACGATTCCGCAAAACTTCCGCAGAATTTCCGAGTCGTAAGTACTTGAAATCGTTCCGCGCACGCCCACCCATCCGCAATTTGTCGAAATCTGCTCAAAAAAGACTTGACAACAAAATCGCGGCACATTCAATTGTCAACGATCTTGACTCTTGACGCCACTCGAAGAAGTCGGGCGTTGTCGACGCGATGAAACTTCTTCGGTCATTCATCTACTCATGGTAGAGACGACCCTCACCCGATCCCGCACTGCGGGACCACCGCTCTCCCAGCGGGAGAGGGTCGTGTAAGGGCTACGACGCTGCCGTTGCCGCGCGTTTTGCGCCGTGGGCGGCTTCCCACTCATCGGCTTCCAGCGAAAACAGCGTGATGCGCGCCTTCTTGTACTCCTTGGTCGGATAGAGCGCCTGTTTGTCGCGAATGCCGGTGTCGGCGGCGATGTCGTTGATGATTGATTCGCATTCGTCGACCGAGCGGCCGTGAACGATGGTGTAGAGGTTGTATGGCCAATCCTCGTAGACAGGCCGCAGATAGCAATGCGAGACTGCGCGATTCTGCGACATGCGCGCGCCGATTTCGTCGACCTGCGCTGGCGGAACGATCCACACTCCCATCGCGCTCGCCGAAAATCCGGGCTTGCGCGATTGCACTATGCCGCCGAAGTGCCGGATCTGGCCGCGCTTCTGTAGCGTGCGCGCAGTCGAGAGCAATTCGTCGGCGGCGACACTGGAGTTTTTGGCGAGCACATCGAAGGGGCGCGGCTGCAGCGGAAGATCGTGCTGCAGCAGCCGGACGCATTCGACTTCGAGCGGCGTGAGCGGCACATACTTCGTGTCGCCCGTGCTCTCCTCGGGGTGGATTTCTTCTGTTTTGAAGAGTTTAAGAGTAGGCAGCGGCCGGACGATGTCGCATTCCGCCTCTTCGCCCAGGACTTGGACGGTCTTCTCGAGACCGAGCTGCGAATTGGGCGAGACCGCGATCGTGAACCAGAGGTTGAAATCGTTGTTGCGGCGGTAA
>QHVX01000371.1 GCA_003222375.1 Acidobacteriota bacterium | reverse complement strand
GCACCGCAGCCGGCATGGTTCGCGGAAGCAGCGGCGTTCGATGTGCGTGGGCCGCTGATTCGATCGATCGAGTACGAAGCGTGGTCGACGCGCCAGCGCGCAGATCGCTATCCGGCCGGCGAGTCGGACGGATCATTTCTCGAAGACACGGTGCGCGAGGCCGCGGCGCCCTTTGTCAGGCCGGTTCGTCTCGTCAAAGCCGATCTCGAGATCCAGCGTCTCCGCGCGGTAGCCGCGAATCCAAGCGCCACGATTCCGGGGGCATCCGACTGGAGCGCTTTCGCGCGCCGCGTTCTTGCGTCGCGATTAAAGAATGATCGTGTAGCCGAGTGTCGTTAGTGTAGTGGATCGGTATGAGAGACCTCGACCTCGGTCAAGTCACTGTTCCGGCGTCGCTGCTGCGCATGACCACGTCGCGTAGCGGCGGCCCGGGAGGACAGAACGTCAACAAGGTCGAGACTCGTGTGACGATCGAGGTCGATGTCGATTCTCTTCCTTTGCCCGACGAGCGGAAGCGCCTGATCCGCGAACGGCTCTCCGGCCGCATCAATCGCTACGGCGTCTTGCACGTGACGTCGCAGGCGGAGCGGAGTCAGTCGGCGAATCGCGACCGTGCCCTGACACGCCTGGAGGAACTCCTTCGCGAGGCAGTCACTCCGCGGAAACGCCGCAAGCCGACTCGAACGCCGAGATCGCAGAAGCAAAAGCGGCTGGAGCAGAAACGGCGGCGAGCAGAGACGAAACGATTGCGGTCAGGAGTCGAATGATGCGACGTCGCATCTAAAGAACGATGGTGTAGCCGAGTGTCGTCAGGTCGGGCATCCGATCGAGATAGACGTGGCCTTCGGTGTGATCGATCTCGTGCTGGAAAATGCGGGCCGTGAATCCGTCGACTTCCATTTCGACCGCTGCTCCTTCGTGATCGAGACCGCGAAGGCGCACCTTCTTGAAACGCGGAACTTCGCCGCCCAGGAATGGGACGCTGAGGCAGCCTTCCCAGTCGGTGATCGTCTCGCGCCCGACCGGCTCGTAGGTCGCGTTGAAAAACACCCCCGCGCCTAACTTCGGAATTCCTCGGCGCTTCGCGACTTTCTCCTCGACCTCGAAAACGAAAATGCGCAAGGGCAAGTGAACTTGCGGACCGGCGAGCCCGACGCCCTCGTAGGCGTGCATGGTCTCGATCATGTCGTCGATCAGCGGGCGGAGCTTGCCGGCCTTGATGTCTTTGGGGTTGACATCCGCCGCCTTCTCGCGCAAAACGGGATGCCCAAGCCTCGATACTTTCAAAATCGCCATGAAACTCGTTCTGTTCGATATCGATGGGACTCTGATCACCGACGGCGGCGCCTCGCGCGATGCCTTCGCGACCGCGATGCTCGACGTCTTTGAGTATAACGGCGTTCTGCGTCGTTACGATTTTTCAGGACGCACCGATCCGCAGATCGCGCACATGGTCCTGCAGGATGCCGGCTGGAGCGAGCACGACATCGATGCGCGAATGCCGCGATTGTGGGAGCGCTACATCGCGGAGCTCGAGCAACATGAGCGATCCCGCGTTCGCGAGCTTCCCGGCGTGCGCGCGCTCCTCGACGCGCTACGCGACGAGGTCACGCTGGGCTTGCTCACCGGAAACATCGAGCGCGGCGCCCGGCTGAAACT
>QHVX01000377.1:742-3543 GCA_003222375.1 Acidobacteriota bacterium | reverse complement strand
ACGATCCGCGTGAAAAACAGCTCCAGCTCGTCGGCCGAAATGCAGGCGGCATACTCCAGCGCCGAGGTATTGACGGCGTCGAGCAAACCCTCGACGCGATGAAATTGTCCGTCGCTGCCGCGTGTCGCGATCGCCAGATCGGCGGTGGCTGGAACAGATCCGCCCGTGAACAAGCCATCCGTGAAATAGAGAATGTTGCCGTCGGCGCTGACTTCGACGTCGAAGTTGACCTGCCCCGGCGTTAGGCGACTGATTCCAGGCACCGCCGCGACATCGCTTACCACGCCGCGTTCGAAATGACCGCGATAGATCGTCATCAGGTTTTCGTTGTAGCTCCGAGTAGTGACGAAATAGATGTTGCCGGCTGCATCGACGGTCGGCACGGCGTCGAGCACCGCCGAGTTGGCGCCCTGAAGCTTTCCCCGGTAGACAAAATTGAGGTCATCGATGCGCTCGGCCCAGTGCAGATCGGTTTCCGAAGGCGGATCGTTTCGATTGTTGAAAAGCAGGATCGAACCGTCGCGCGTTAGAAACGGCTCCATCGCGTCGCCGGAGTACCCGGCGATCGTTACGCGCTCGGGCCAGCCGAATTGCAGGAGGAGAAGGAGCGCGATGAACAAGGGGGCAGTTCAGTGTAGCGGCTTACGCGATTTTCCGAAGCTTCTTTTCCAGAGCGTCCGGAAGTCTCACACGAACGAAGTATGTGCTCGGGAACAAATAGTCTTCCCCCGATTCATCGATGACCCGGATCATGCCGTGTTGGCTGCCAAATTCGTCTTCGAGAACTGGATAGAGTTTTCGTAACTCGAGCGAGGCCTGATAGTCGTCGTTTCGCACGCAGATGGCGAAGCGTCCGTTTGCAGCGTTTTGTGATGCTCGCGACGCTCCGCCCGTGGCCGTCCTACGGGAGGTTGAGCGGCCTCTTGAACTTGAATTCTTTCTTGCCGATGCCATGTGCTTCGTACCACTGAATCTCAGCTTCGCAAATCGGCGGTCCTCATTTTCATGAGAAGGATGAAGGCCCAAACGCACGTGCCCGCTGATGCCACAGTCGTGGCAAGAAAAAATGGTTCTTTCAAAAGGTGTCCGCCCTCCTGGAACACGCGCGCAATATGTGCCAGGACGAGGAGGCCGAATGCTGCTCCAGTCGTTGCGATGTAGGTCTTCATCCCAAGAGAATTCCGAGAAAGTCTTCGACACGCGCGATGCCGTGCACCTCGATGTCGGCGTGAATCTCGGCGGCGTTCGCGCGCGGAACGACCACGCGCTGGAATCCGAGTGCCGCGGCTTCGCGGGCGCGAGCGTCGGGCTGCGACACGCTGCGGACTTCGCCGAGGAGTCCGACTTCGCCGAAGACGACAGTGTGATGCGGAATCGCGACGCCTTTTTGCGATGACGCCAGCGCGGCGATGATGCCAAGGTCGATGGCCGGCTCGGCGACCTGGAGGCCGCCGGCAAGATTGACGTAGACATCGCTCGACACGTAGCTGCCGCCGTTTTTCTTCTCGAGCACGGCCAGCAGCAGCGAAACGCGATTGGCGTCGATGCCAACCGCCATTCGCCGCGGCGACGGAAAATTGGTGCGTGACACCAGCGCCTTCAGCTCGATCAGAATCGGCCGCGTCCCTTCGATCGCCGCGACGACCGCCGATCCCGGCGCGCCGCTGCGCTGCGCAATCAGCGCCGCCGACGGATTCGGCACTTCGGCGAGCCCGCTGTCGTGCATCTCGAACAGCGCGACTTCGTTCACCGGTCCGAATCGATTCTTGTGCGCGCGAATGATGCGAAAGTCCTGCAGCTTCTCGCCCTCGAAATAGAGGACCGTGTCGACGATGTGCTCCAGCGTTTTTGGTCCTGCGATCGTTCCTTCTTTCGTGATGTGGCCGATCAGAAAGATCGGGATCGACAGCCGTTTCGCCGCCGTCATCAGAATTCCGGCGGAGTCGCGGACCTGGCCCGCTGAACCAGGCGTAGAGTCGTTCGTCGACGTGTGCACGGTCTGAATCGAGTCGATGATGACCGCCACCGGCTTCGTTTTCTCCGTTTCCGCGACGATGCGTTCGACGGACGTCTCCGCGAACAGGCGGATGTTCGCGTGCGTCGTCCTGAGCCGGCGCGCGCGGAGCGCAATCTGGCGCGGGGATTCTTCGCCCGAGACGTACAGCACCGGTCCGCGCGCGGCGAGTTTCTCTGCAGCCTGTAGAAGGAGCGTCGATTTGCCAACGCCCGGCTCGCCGCCGACGAGCGTCACGGCGCCGAAAACGAGGCCGCCGCCCAGGACGCGGTCGAGCGCGGCGATGCAGGTCGAGATGCGCGGCGCTTCGTCGCCGTCGATCTCAGCGATGCCAATCGAAGGCGACGATTGTGACTTCGCCGCGGTCGCCACCTCTTCCTCGGCGAACGAGTTCCAGGCGTTGCAGTCGGGACAGCGGCCGAGCCATTTGGTCGCCTGACTGCCGCATTCGACGCAGGCGTAAATGGTTGTCGCTTTTTTCGGCACTGAAACAAGTGTAGCAGCGTGCCTCGATCGTTCTACGATACGTAGATGCTCGAGCGCATGTTCGCGTACGACGCGTGGGCCAATCGCGAAGAGGTGCGCCATCTGCGATCACTTTCGAAGCCGCCCGAGAAGGCGATCAAGCTGCTCGCCCACATCATCGGCACCGAATGGCTATTCCTCGGACGCCTTCGCCGCGAAACGAAGCCGGCGATCGTGTGGCCTAACTTGACGCTCGATCAAATCGCCGCGCAGATCGAGAAACTCGCCGCGGCGTGGCCGAGCGAATTCGGGCGCACCGACA
>QHVX01000377.1:0-733 GCA_003222375.1 Acidobacteriota bacterium | reverse complement strand
GAGAGATGGAGCAGCCGCGCCGACGACATCCTGGTCCACGTCGTCCTGCACGGCGCGTATCACCGCGGCCAGATCGCGACGATCGTCCGCGGCACGGGTCAGGAGCCGGCGTACACCGACTACATCCATTGCACGCGTCAGGGATTTATCGACTGAACGTGTCTCGATATTGCTGTGGCGTTTTGCCGGTCGCGCGGCGGAATGCGCGAAAAAAACTCATGCGTGTGCCGAATCCGGCCGCGTAGCCGACCGCGTTCATTGTGAGATTCGTCGTGCGGAGAAGTTCGGCGGCGTGTTGCACCTGTCCTCGCTTCAGATAAGCGCCCGGTTGTTCTCCTACCGCAAAAAGGAATCCCCTGCTGAATGCCGCTGTGGGCAGTTGGCAACGCGTCGCGAGCTCGTTGACGTGCGGCGGCGTTTCGCGCGCGAAACAGTCGGCGAGATACGCATCCGCTGCCGTCACGAAGCCGGATCGATCCACGGTCCTGGCCGGTACGGCCAGCTATTCGGGTGGCTCCTTAACGGAAGCTGGGGGACTGACTTTCGGTTGTCCGTGCACAGCTCATGACAAATGTTACAGCACATGCGGCGCGTCGAAAGGCGACTGCGATCGTAAATTTCTGGAGGACGTGCGAGCTGTATGCAATGGCAAGCGAAAGTCGCTCTTCTTCCTCAAATATCGATGTCTCGATCGAGCGAATTTGTACTACTCGGAGGTGACTAAATACGGTGA
>QHVX01000376.1 GCA_003222375.1 Acidobacteriota bacterium | reverse complement strand
CCTTTGAGATCGGGTAGATCGACGACCACCCGCCGATCGAATCGCCCCGGACGGAGCAGGGCAGGGTCGAGAACATCGGGACGGTTCGTGGCGGCGACGAGAATGACGCCGTCGTTCGATTCGAATCCATCCATCTCGACCAGGAGCTGATTGAGCGTCTGCTCGCGTTCGTCGTGACCGCCGCCCAGTCCGGCGCCGCGATGGCGGCCGACGGCGTCGATCTCATCGATGAAGATGATGCACGGCGCGTTTTTCTTTCCCTGCTCGAACAGATCGCGGACGCGCGACGCGCCCACGCCGACGAACATCTCGACGAAATCCGATCCGGAGATCGAGAAGAACGGCGCGTTGGCCTCGCCCGCGATCGCGCGCGCGAGAAGCGTCTTGCCGGTGCCCGGAGGTCCCATCAGCAGGACGCCCTTCGGAATCTTGCCGCCGAGTTTGGTGAACTTCTGCGGCTCTTTGAGGAACTCGATGATCTCGTGCAGCTCGAGCTTGGCCTCGTCGACGCCCGCAACATCCTTGAATGTGACTTTCTTGGCGCTGCCGGAGAGCAGCTTGGCCTTCGACTTTCCAAAGGAGAGCGCTTTGTTGCCGCCGGCCTGCATCTGGCGCATGAAGAAGATCCACAGGCCGATGAGGAAGAGCACCGGCGCCCACGTGATCAACGCGGTGATGAAGCCGGTGTTCTGCGGCGGCTCGAACTCCATGGTGACTTCCTTCTGCTTGAGAAGGTCGAACATGGCGGGATAGTTCGTCGGTGCGGTGGTGTGAAACTCGTGCTTGCCTCCGGGTGCGGTCGATTTGGTCTCGCCGCGGATGTCGTCGCCGCGGATGGTGACCTTCTCGACCACGCCGGAGCTCACGCGATCGAGAAATGCGCTGAATGGGATCGGCTCGCTCGTGCCCTTCGTCGTCTGGAACAGACTCCACAGCAAAAAGACGAGGACGATGATGACCACCCAGAGGAGCGCGGTCTTAACGGTGGAATTCAAAAAATAGCCTCCCGGGCGGCACGCGATGCTGCAGCCATGCCACGGCTTAGTAACGGACTCACCCGCATGGAAATTCTAATCTGTGGACAACGTAGGGCCGACTCTTAGTCGGCCAAAGCCGGCTGGAGAGCCGACTCTACATCATACGCGCCCGATGTACGGCAGGTTGCCGTGCTTGCCGTCCCACTCGAGGCCGTAGCCGACGAAAGCGCCGTGATGATCGGCCTCGAACGCGCGGTAATCGACCTCCAGCGCGACGGTGCGCAGCGCGGGACGATCGACGAGCGCGACGAGCTTGAGACTCTTCGGATTCTTCTGGCGGAGCTGTTGCAGCAGATACGTCTCGATGACGCCGGTCGAGACGACATCCTTTAATAGATAGACGTTTTTTCCCGCGATGTCGGAGTGCTGCAGATAATCGATCTCCATTGCGGTGGCGACGGCGGTGTCGGCCATGTCGCGGATGACATCGATGAAGCCGTAGGAGACATCGCCCGGAATCGCGCGGAACAGGTCGGCGAGGAACAGCGCCGTCCCCTTGAGGACGCCGAGGAGGAAGATGTCGCTTTTGCCGGCGTCTTTGCGGATCTCGGCGCCGAGCTTATCGATCCGCTTGGCGATCTGCTTCTCGCTGAACGCCTTTTTGATTTTTTTCCTCAATGGCAACCTCGTAGACCTCTCCTCCCTCGCTCACCTTGAACGCCTCGGAGATCTCCACGCCCGCCAGGAGGACGATCTTTCCACCCCACAGCACGAGAGGAATTCGGTCGCGGAACTCGCTCGGGATTTTACGATCAATCAGGAAATCCTTCAGCTTTTTCTCTTTGGGCATGCCGAGGGGCTGGAAGCGGTCGCCGTGGCGGCGGTTGCGGATGGTGAATCTCGGGTCGCTGTTGTTCGGGAGCTGGAAAGAGTGCCGCGTGCCGGGTGCCGCGTGCCGCGCGATGCGAATCGTTGCCCCGATTTCGGGGATGAACGCGGTATCCCCCGCCCGTAACTCGATCTCGAATGCGTCGACGGGCTCGGGTTTGCGCCGGAGGATCCACTCGCCCTTTCTTCGCAGCAGCTCGAGGTAGCGCGTGACGCTGACGCGCTTGATCCCATCGAGCGGATGTGACGATGCAACAGCGCCCGGCGAATCCACGCTTCGGGAGGAAACGACTCGAATCGCGTCTCATCCGATGTCGTTTTGCTGTCGTCGATGTGATCCACGATCTCTTCGAGGATGGTCCACTGCTCGCGCGCCTGGCGCGCCATCGCGGCGAGGTTGTCGATCACGCTCGGATCGAACTGCGCGAGCAGCGCGCGCACGCGATTGCGAAGAAATCGCGGATCAGCATTCGACCGATCGATGCGTGGCACGACGCCTCGCTCTCGCAGAAACGCTTCGATCTCCGCGCGCGAAACCTCCAGCAGAGGGCGAATGACTCCGTCCGCGCGAACCGGGTGAATTCCGCGGAGACCGGCGAGCCCTCCGCCGGTCATCAGGCGCATGAGGACGGTCTCGGCCTGATCGTTTTTCTGATGTCCGGTCGCGATGTGCGATCCGCCACCAATTTCCTTCAGTCGCGCGTGGCGAACTTCGCGAGCAGCGGCCTCGATGCCGTGCCGGCGGATCTGATCGGGATCGAGCGAGCCGTCTTTGACGTGAAGCGTCACGCCGAGTTTGTCGCACAGCTCGCGGACGAACTGCTCATCGGCATCCGACTCCGCGCCGCGAAGATGATGATTGACGTGCGCCGCGACGATCGGCAATCCGATCTCGTGCAGCGCGAGAAGAAGCGCCGTCGAATCGGGTCCGCCCGACACGGCGACCACCACCGGCCCGCCGATGCCGTGCATCTCCAGGAATCGCCGCGCAGCGTTGACGATCACGGATCAAGGTTACACTTGAGCATGCGCCGTCAGAGAGGATTCACGATTCTGGAGGTCCTGATCGTGGTGGCGATCATCGGGATGATCGCCGCCATCGCGATCGCGAATTACCTCAACGCCCTTCAGCGCACGAAGCAGAAACGGACGATGGCCGACATCCGGAGCATGGCGATCGCGTGGGAATCGCGCGCCGTCGACACGAAGGCCTACAACGCCGCCGCTCTCCCATTCAACGTGCCGCCGAACACGATCACGTATACCGACCTCACGACGCTGCTGGCGCCCACGTACATGCGCAACCTCCCGCGGCAGGACGCGTGGGGCTACAACCTCGACTTCGCGATGGACCAGCCGATCGGTGGCTCGCAGGCCGCGATGTACGCGATCCGGTCACCGGGCCGCGACGGCCAGTTCACCGGCAACGCCTACACGCCCGGACCGACGACGGAGTTCGACTGCGACATCGTCTATTCGGGAGGGGCGTTTGTGGTGTGGCCCGAGGGTACGCAAACGAAGTAGGGGGTGGTGGCGGTGGACAGAGTCGAACTGTCGACCTAGCGCTTATGAGACGCCCGCTCTAACCATCTGAGCTACACCGCCATCCGAGGCAGCTTATACTGAACGCGCTGAGGCGCTGAAAATTTCGCGCGCGGGCTATGTCGGAAAACATCGAAGAACGCCACTGCCTCGTCTGCGGAGAAACGCAGGCGCAGGTGCATCTCGAGCGCTGCCTGGTGTGCGGAAAATATTTCTGCCCCGATCACGCCTTCAAGCGCACGGGACGCCGGTTCTGTTCCGCCGGCTGTGCCCGCGATTTCTTCTGGGGCGTTGGGGATGAAGAAGATGAGGATCCTACCGAAGAGCGACACGAGCCCGAGTACTAAGCAGGCGGATCTGAAGAAGCGTCCGCGGCGACTCCGTCGATCGGAATCGATCCGCGCGCTCGTCCGCGAGACGGTCGTGCGTCCCGAAGATCTGATCTATCCGCTGTTCGTCGTGCCAGACAACCGCCCGCACGTCGAGATCCAGTCGATGCCCGGCGTCTTTCACAACCGCGTGCGCGAAGCGGTCGAGGAAAGCCTGCGCGCGTACGACGCCGGCATCCGCGCGGTGCTGCTGTTTGGGCTTCCGGAATCGAAAGATGCGATCGGATCGGCGTCGTGGGATCCATCGGGTCCGGTGCAGTCGGCGATCGAAGCGATCAAGAACAAGATTCCGCAGATGTGCGTGATGGCCGACGTCTGCCTGTGCGAATACACCGACCACGGACACTGCGGCGTCATCGATAGTCAAGATGTTGACAATGATGCCACCCTCCCGCTGCTGGCGAAGCAAGCGGTCTCGTTTGCGCAGGCGGGCGCCGATTTCGTCGCGCCGTCCGACATGATGGACGGGCGGGTGGCGGCGATCCGTGACGCGCTCGACGAGGCCAGCATGAGCGAGGTCGGGATCATGGCGTATTCGGCGAAATTCGCGTCGGGCTTTTATGGACCGTTCCGCGAAGCTGCCGAATCGACGCCGCAATTCGGCGATCGCCGCACGTATCAGATGGATCCCGCGAACGTTCGCGAAGCGCTGCGCGAGATGGAGCTCGACGTCGAAGAAGGCGCGGACATGATCATGGTCAAGCCGGCGCTGGCGTATCTCGACGTCATTCGCGCCGCGCGCGAGAATTTCGATCTGCCGGTTGCGGCCTACAACGTCAGCGGCGAGTACGCCATGGTCAAGGCGGAACGCGATCCTGACCTCGATCAAGCGCGCCGGCGCCGATCTGATCATCACGTACTTCGCCGTGGACTTCGCTACTGATTGTCGATCGGCTCTGAGGTGAGCTGCGGCTCATTCTTCAGCGGGCCGACTGCCTGACGTCCATTGTGATCCGGAATGGTGATGCTCACTTCGGCGATGTTGTTTTCGTAATTCGATTCGGGCAGTTGGTGACAGACGCCCGCATGATTGGGATCCGCGAAGCGACACGGTTCGCCGGCCGTCGGTACAAATGGGGGATTCACGGTGATGCGAAGGATGTAGTCGCCGGGAGGCACTGGCGGCTGGTTGTCGCCTCCATCGAGGACGAAATACTGACCGCCGAGCTTCCAGATGTAGACGTCGGCCCAGCCGACGCTGATCCCCTGATTTCCCGGCACACCCACTCGGCCACAACTTGCAAAGTGCCGCTTGTTGTCGACGGCGTCGAGCGAAGACTGCAGATACTTGTCGATGTCGATCATGCAGAAGCCGCGTTTTGCAGCTTTCCACACGAACCCGGTCGCTGGGTCGA
>QHVX01000380.1 GCA_003222375.1 Acidobacteriota bacterium | reverse complement strand
GGAACGTGATCACGACGAGACTGAAGAACAATTTCTCGGCCGCCAGCGGAGTCAGAACAGACAACGCACCCGCGATGAAAGCGTACGATGCCCAATTCGGGACGGGCTGCGACGCGACGTGATAGTACGAGGGGATAACCCCTGCATTTCTGTGCAGGGTGAGCTCGCGGAGAATCCAGGCGCCATACAAATGCGACGGCCCATCACCGGTCGGCAGATATTGCGTAAACCAGACAGGAACCAGTTGGGCGACCATAAGAGCAGCGAAAAGAGCCGCCAGAGCCCGCTGTCGACGCATCGACAAAGGTTATCCTCCCGTGTCGATTTCGCCCATCCTCGTTCGACGCATGGGTAAGGAGAGAAAAAAATGCGGTTCATGATGCTGGTCAAAGCCACCAAAGAGTCAGAAGCGGGCAAGATGCCGGACGAGAAGATCCTCAGCGACATGGGTAATTACAACGAAAAGCTGGTCAAAGCGGGCGTCATGCTCGACGGTTCGGGCCTGCAGCCCAGCTCGAAGGGCGCTCGCGTGAAGTTCTCGGGCGGCAAGCCGCGCGTCATCGACGGACCGTTCACCGAAGCGAAGGAGCTGATCGCCGGTTACTGGCTGATCCAAGCGAAATCGCGCGAGGAAGCGGTCGAATGGGCGAAGCGCGTGCCGTTTGTCGACGGTGAAGTCGAGATCCGCCAGCTCTTCGAGCTCGAAGACTTCACTCCCAGCCCCGCGATCGACAAGCACCGCCAGATCGCGAAAGAGCTGAAAAAGAAGAAATCGTGACCGACGCGCACCGCGCCATCGATGCAGTTTGGCGGATCGAATCCGCGAGGTTGATCGCCGGCCTCACCAGGATCGTCCGCGATGTCGGGGTGGCCGAGGAGTTGGCGCAGGACGCGTTGGTGGCGGCGCTCGAACAGTGGCCCGAGTCAGGCGTCCCGGATAACCCGGGCGCCTGGCTCATGGCGACTGCCAAGCATCGTGCGATCGATTACATCCGCCGAAACGTGATGCTCGAGCGTAAGCACGCCGACATCATTCACGAGCTGGAGACCCACAACACGCCCGATTTCGATGTAGCGCTCGACGACCACATTGGAGACGATCTGCTGCGTCTCGTGTTCATCGCGTGTCATCCGGTTCTGTCGACCGAGGCCCGCGTTGCGCTGACGCTGCGATTGTTAGGCGGCCTGACGACGGACGAGATCGCACGCGCGTTTCTCGCGCCGGAAGCGACTGTCGCGCAGCGCATCGTGCGCGCGAAACGAACGCTCGCCGAGGCGCATGTTCCGTTCGAAGTTCCGCGAGGGGTCGATTTTGCGGCGCGCTTGTCGTCGGTCCTCGAAGTGATCTACCTCATCTTCAACGAAGGCTACGCGGCGACGGCGGGCGATGACTGGCTCCGACCCGCGTTGAGCGAAGACGCTCTCCGGCTCGGCCGCATCCTGGGCGAGCTCGTGCCGGACGAAGCCGAGGTTCACGGGCTGATCGCGCTCATGGAGGTCCAGGCTTCACGATTCAAAGCGCGGGTTGGTCCGTCAGGCGAGCCTGTTCCGCTTTTCGATCAGGACCGTGCGCGCTGGGATCACGTTCTCATTCGTCGCGGCCTCGCTGCGCTCGCGCGGGCCGAACGCCTGGGCGCCTCGCTTGGACCCTACGGCCTCCAGGCCGCGATCGCAGCGTGTCACGCGCGAGCAAATACGCCGTCGGAAACAGATTGGAAGAGCATCGCGGCGCTCTATGACGCGCTCGCTGAAATCGCGCCGTCGCCGGTCGTCGAGCTGAATCGCGCGGTGGCAGTCGCGATGGCGTACGGTCCCTCAGCCGGGCTCGAAATCGTCGACGCACTCCAGGCCGAGCCTTCGCTCAAGGCTTATCACCTTCTGCCGACTGTGCGCGGTGATCTTTTGAAAAAACTTGGCCGATTCGACGAGGCGCGCGCGGAGTTCGAGCGCGCTGCGGCCCTCACTCGCAACTCTCGCGAGCGCAAGCTGTTACTCGAGCGCGCGGCCGCGTGCAAGTAAAGCGGGACGTGCGTCACATCGTCCGACGCTGCGCGCCAATAGGCTCTGTACGTGAACGGAGATTGCAGGACGCGCGTCATGAGACTGCTGGCGGCGATCCTTCTGTGCTCGAGCGCCGCCCTGGCGCAGAACGTTTCGCTGCGGTTGATCGCGAGTGGACTCAGCTCGCCAGTCGCTATCGCGCACGCGAACGATTCGCGACTCTTCATCGTTCTGCAGCAGGGACAGATCGTCATCTACGACGGCACGCGCGTCCTGCCGGCGCCGTTCCTCGACATTCACACCATCGTTCTGTGCTGCGGTGAGCGCGGACTTCTCGGCCTCGCATTTCATCCGCAGTACGCGCAAAACGGATTCTTCTTCGTGTACTACAACGATGCGAACGGCGACATCAACATCGCGCGCTATCACGTGACAGCGGATTCCAATGTCGCCGACCCAAATTCAGCACTAATTCTCAAGACTATTTCTCATCGTGACTTTTCGAATCACAACGGCGGCCAGCTCGCGTTTGGAGCGGATGGCTACCTGTACGCCGGAACTGGCGATGGCGGCAGCGGCGGTGATCCGTCCAACAATGCTCAGAACCTACAGGTACTCCTCGGAAAGATTCTTCGCCTGGATGTCGACCATGGTGCGCCCTACATTCCCCCGCTGAATCCCTTCGTTGGCCGGACCGATGCCAGTCATGAAATCTGGGCGTACGGCGTCAG
>QHVX01000379.1 GCA_003222375.1 Acidobacteriota bacterium | reverse complement strand
AGACATGCTGCAGCGGAATGTCGCAGTACGACACGAAGCGCCTCTCGCGCCCCATCAGCTCGAACAGCGTCCAGTCGAGCGATCCGGGATAGGCATACAAAAAGCGGATCCACGGAAAGTCGGTCTCATCGAGGAGCGCCTGCACGAGCTGCGTCAACCCGTTCGACAGCCCGAGGTCCGCGCCGTAGCGCGTGGTGTCCTGGGCAACGAGGCACAATTCTTTGACGCCCTGCTTCTGCAGCGATTGCGCTTCGCGGACCAGAGATTCGATCGATCGCGAACGGAACTTGCCGCGCATCTGCGGAATCGCGCAGAACGTGCAAGGATTCGAGCATCCTTCCGAGACTTTCAGATATGCGTGCCCGCTGCCGTGCGTCAGGACGCGCGGCAGATCTTCGTACAGCCGCACCGACATCTTTCGCTTCGCTGGCGCCGCGTCGACGTCGCCGCTGACTGCCTGCGTGATGGCTTCGAGATGATCGAGTCCGACGAACGCATCGATCTCCGGAATCGACTGTTGCAGATCGCTTCGGTACTTCTGCACCATGCAGCCTGTGACGATCAGCCGCTCGACGCCTTTGTTTTTGCGCTCGGCGATTTCGAGGATCGTATCGATTGACTCCTGTTTCGCAGCGTCGATGAAGCCGCAGGTATTGACGATCACGACATCGGCCTCGTCGAGGTCGTTCGTGATCGCGACATCCGACTCTTGGCGGAGCTGTCCCAGCATGATCTCGGCATCGACGAGATTCTTGGGGCAGCCGAGGGAGATCATCCCGACACGTTTGGTCACGGCGAGCGAAACACCTTAGCCTTCGAGCCTATTCTGCCCGCCGGATGGCGTCGGCGGCGCCGTAGAGCGTGACGTGGTTGTAGAGACCGACGTTCATGACGTCGCTCTCCAGCAGCAACTGCTCGTCATCGTGGCTCGCAGACGTGAGCTTCATGTTCAATCCGGCCGTGACATTTGCGACGGTGCGGTTGTGCAATCCGATGATCGTATTGGAAAGTGGTTTCGAAGGATTGACTTCGTGCGTCACTGCCAGCGCTTCTCCGCGAACGATGTAGGTTCGGAAGTGTCGCGACTTTAGCCATTCCAGGGCTGCGACCAGCGTGATGATGTGCCAGTTGCGATGCCGACGATAGATCTTCGCGATGTTGCGGTTGCGATCGCCCGCCGGTTTGTAGACGTTCGGCTGAATCTCCCAGATCAGCGCCAGCGAATTCGCGCCGTCGACTGAGCCGCTCGTCTCCCCCACTGAGCCGGGCAACGTGTGCTGCTGGCCGGCCGCCTGCCCGATTGCAATCGCGTCATCGAGCTCGAATGCGATGAAGTCGAACGAAATCGTTTCCTGCCGTCCGCCGAAATGCGCGTTGCGGCCTTGCATCAGGATGCCTTTCGGCACCGGCTGATCGTCGCCAAACAATTTCGGTTCGACCGGCCCGAGCGGAAGAGCGATGCCCGATGCACGACCTTCGAGCGCGCGCGGCCGGTAAAAGCTGCCCGTCGGCGTTCCCTCGAGCCAGCGCGGATGATTGCGTTTCAGATAACGCTCGACGACCTGCGATCGAATGGTGACGGTGTGCTCCGGCCGAAGGTCCGCCGGCGAGGGGATCGACTCCGCAATCTCGCCGAAAACTTCCAGCGCTTCCTCGCCCATCGCAACGTACAGCTCGTAGACCGCGTTCTTGGTGTCGGGAGGAACGCCGAAGGCTTCGAAAACGCGCTCGATGTGGTCGGGAAAAGCCACGTCTACGCGGCGAGCCTTTGCCGGGCGTTATCGAGCAGCCGCTGCACGTCGGCGACCGACGTGATCTCCGCGAGTCCGCTCCGGATGTCTTTCCCGTGCGCGATGCCCTTTGAGAACCAGCCGATGACCGTCCGCGCCTTGTGCAGTTTCCATTTGTCCGGCTGCGGAGCGCCGTCGATCTTGTCCAGATAGCGCTGCATGACGTCGATGCGGCGCTCGACCTCGTCCGCTCCATCGGTTCCCGAGACGATGTCGCGAAAGATGAACGGATTGTGCAGCGCGGCGCGGCCGATCATCACGCCGTCGACGCCGGTCTGATCGAACATCCGCTTCGCATCGGCGGCGACCTTCACATCGCCGTTGCCCCACACCGGAATGCGCAGCTCACTTTTCACGTGTGCGATGTAGTCCCAATCGCTCGCGCCGGAATAGGCCTCGTTGCGTGTGCGTCCATGGATGGCGATCGCCGCGACACCGATTTCTTCGAATCGCTTGAGCAGCGGCAGGACGTCATCGCTCTCCCATCCCTTGCGCACTTTCACCGTCAGCGGGATCTTCACGCGCTTGCGAATTTTCTCGACGACGCTGGCAGCGCGATCGAAATCCTTGAGCAGCGCCGAACCGGCGCCGCTGTTGACGACCTTGCGGACCGGGCAGCCCATGTTGACGTCGACGATGTCGACGCCTTCCGCTTCGACGATGGCGGCCGCGTCGTCCATCCGATCAGGATCGCCACCATAGATCTGAATCGCGACCGGCCGCTCGGCCTCGGAGTACGCCAGCATCTGCTTCGTCCGCGCGTTGTCGCGCGTCAGCCCTTCGGCCGAGATGAATTCAGACACGACGAGCCCCGCGCCGCCGAGCTCCTTGATCAACGACCGGTAGTAGGTGTCTGTCACCTCGGCCATCGGCGCAAGCGCCAGAGGCGGATCGATGCGGACATCCCCGATGGAAAACGGCTTCATGGTTGTGGGTAAGAATGCTGACACACAAAG
>QHVX01000378.1 GCA_003222375.1 Acidobacteriota bacterium | reverse complement strand
GCTTTTCCGTTGATTACAGCGGGTGGCATCGATCTGCTGCACGTCAATCATCACGGCAGCGAGAGCAGCACCAATCCGACCTACTTCAACATGGCCGACCCGGCGGTTGCCATCATCGGCGTCGGTGACGGCGAAACCTCGGGATGGGATCTGCCGCGCATCGATGTCGTCGAGCACGTGCTGCTCGCCCAATCGACGGCCTGCGTTACGGCACCACCCACCTTCGTACTGCAGACCGAGGAAGGAAATCCGATCGGGAGTTTGGCGAGCCACGCCGGCTATTGCGTTGGCAACATCAAAATCACAACAGACGGATTGAACATCTTTACCGTTTCCGCGGATGGCGCGGTGCATCAGGGACCGAACGAATTGCTCGCCTCCGGGTTGCCGCGCAGCTTCACGATCGACGGCGGCGCACCGCCACCTCCCGACACGACGCCCCCAACAACTTCGATCACTGCGCCGGCTGCCGGAGCCACCGTGAGTGGCACAACGACCGTGACGGCATCGGCGTCCGACAACGTCGGCGTGACCAAGGTGGAGTTCTACCTCGACAGTGCGCTGCAGTCGACCGATACGACTTCGCCCTATTCGTGGTCGTGGAACACCAGCACGTCGAGCAATGGCGCGCACTCGCTGACTTCGAAGGCCTACGACGCCGCCGCGAACGTCGGAACGTCATCGGCTGTCAACGTGACGGTGAGCAATCTCGGCGACACAACGCCGCCAACCGCTCCAGCGAATCTCGGCGCCACACCCGCCAAGCGAAAGATCAACCTTTCGTGGACCGCGTCGACCGATAACGTCGGCGTGACGGGATATCGAATCTGGCAGGCAACGAACGCAGCGGGCCCGTTCAGCCAGATCGCGACCACGACATCGACCAGTTTCACAAACACCGGTCTGACGTCCGGCACGACCTATTTCTACTACGTGGAAGCCACGGATGCGGCAGGGAACATCTCGGCGGCATCAAACACTGCCAGCGCTACCGCGCGATGAAGTTGCATTACGACAATTGACGACCTAAATTGATCGGACCACACGAGGAGGCCGTCCGGTCTTCGCGCTTTTGTCCCCAAAATGCGCATTCTCTTGATGTGTGCGATGCTCGCGGCATCGTCCGATACCGCTTTGCTCAAGGCTTTTTACACGCAGGTTGAAGGAACTGACCCCGAATACGGGCAGGTTGCGATCGAAAAGAATGACCTGCCGCATCGCGAGATCGAGCACTTCGTCTGGCTGATTCAAGTGCTTGCGCCCGGCGACGCCTCGCAATGGCAGCGCAAGCTCAACGCGGCCGTCGATCCGAAACATGGATCGTTTCGCGTCACGCGCGCAACTCCGGAGGAGGAGCGGGCGGTGGCGGAGGGAAAGATCGTCCTGCAGCGATAGCATTGAGCGCTTGCGAGCCATTCGTGTCGTTCGCCACGGCGCGCCGCTGATCGAGCAGGACGTCGCGGATCCACAGCCGCGGTCCGGCGAAGTCCTGATCGATATCCGTGCCGCCGGGATTTGTCACAGCGACGCTCATTACTGTTCGCAGCCTGGACGCATCAGCCTTCCGCGAACACTCGGCCACGAAATCGCCGGCGTGATTGCGGGAACGAGCAAGCGCGTCGCTGTCCACTACCTCATGCCGAACGGCGACATGATCGGCAAGGAGGTCGACGGCGGATACGCGGAGAAGATCGTCGTTCCGGCGGAGAACGCCATTCCGATTCCGGATCACATCTCCTTCGAGCAGGCCGCGATCATGATGTGTTCGACCGCCACCGCCTATCACGCGCTGCGCCTCGGCTCCTTTCACCGCAACGAACTGCTCGCCATCCTCGGCTTCGGCGGACTCGGAATCTCGGCGCTGGAACTGGCAGGACGCCTCGGTGCGGCGGGCGTGTACGTGGCCGAGCGCGTTCCTGAAAAGCTCGCGCTGGCGGCGGAGTTAGGCGCAACTCCAGGCCTGCCGGAGGGAGTCGACGTCGCACTCGATTTCGTCGGCGACAGCGGCCTTTGCCTCAAAGCGCTCCGCGCGCTGCGACCAGGCGGGCGATTGGTTCTGGTCGCGATCAATCTTCGCGAATTTCATTTCGATGCTTACGCCGACGTGCTCGCGAAAGAACGCCGCATCATCGGCTGCTCCGATCACACGCGCGAAGAATTGACCGAGCTGATGGAGATGTACCTCGACCTATCGCGCGCGATCACACGTCGCGTTCCGCTCGATGACAAGGCAATCAACGATGTCCTCGGAGATCTCGAGCTGGGGACGCCGCACCTTCGCGCAATCATTACTATATAATGTGACTATATGT
>QHVX01000374.1 GCA_003222375.1 Acidobacteriota bacterium | reverse complement strand
GTCCCGAGATCGCCGTACGCGCGGCCGGGATCGCCCCCGAGATCGATCGCCTTCTGCGCGAGCTCGCGAGCCTTTCGAAACTTTGCGGCGTCTTCCGCTGCCGGCCGATCGACTTCCGCCAGCGGTCCGATTTCTCTTCCGAGAAGCGATTCCGTGTAGTCGAGATAAATCGCCGCGTCTTTCGGATCGGCGGCGATCGCTCTTTCGTAATCGCCGAGGGCCGCCAGCGAACGCGCGTGCGCGGGGTTGATGACCAGCGCCTCGCGGAAATGCCGCTCGGCGTTCGGGCCGCCTTCCTCGATCTCGGAAATGAATTTGCCGAGGTGAAAAAGAAGATCGGCGCGATCGAGAGGAGTCGCGCTGACGGTTGCATCGACATTCGCAACTGGAAGCGTGATCCCGAACATCGGCCGGTGATACGAGGCGTCGAGCGCGTGAGCCAAATCTTCGACCGAGCTGTGGTAGCGACTCTGCAGGGCCGCTTCGACCGATTTGGCGCTCTCGATATCGCGCAGGAAATCGTCAAAGGCTGAGGGATTCTCGCGGAGAAGCCAATCGACGGCCGCCCAGCTCTCGGCGTAGAACGAGCGTTGCCACGCCGGCATGTTGTACAGCTCCGATTCGCGCTCGACGGCGAAGAGTTTCGGCAGCGGAATCCGCGATCGTGTCTGCAGGGCCTGCAGATGCGACTGTACCGGCTCGCCGGCGTAGATCGCGTTTTTCCGCAACTGCGCGTTGCTGAAATATTCGGCGATGCCTTCTTCGATCCACAGCGCCGGACGCGTCCCGCCGTTGTTGATCAGATAGTGCACGAGCTCGTGGAACGGCGTGCGGTCGGGACCAAATCCGTAGCCGGTCTCCATCAGCATCGATCCGCGATTGCCCTGCGAGATGAAGATTCCTGTGACGTGCGCGTTCTCGCGTCCCTCGAGCAGATCGAAGTAGGGCTGCGCCTCGCGGTGACGGCTGAAAAGAAAGACGCGCGTCTCGGCGGTCGTGCTGCTGAAGCGCGGCGACATCTGCGTCAGGGCGGCCGCCAGCGTTTCGAGTCCCGTCGCGATGTCGCGCGTGCGCTTTTCGCCGGCGCTGCTGATGAAGACGAAGTGCTTCGAGCGCGCCAGGATCCATTTCTCGTCCGCGGCCGGGAAGGGAATCGGCTTGAGGGCGCGGCGGCCGGCGGCCTCGCCTTTAACGCCTTTGAGGACTGGCGGAACGTATTGCGCGCTCGCCGTGATGGCGAGGAGGAACAGCAAGGTCGTTACGCGAAGCCCGGGCATCTACACCGTAAACTGTCCCGCCTCCAGGACTGATTTCACCTTGGCCATGAACTGATCGGCGACCGCGCCGTCGATCAGGCGATGATCGAACGTCAGCGTGAGGATGCACATCGACCGGATAGCGATGAAATCGCCGTCGTCCGTCTCGACGACCACCGGCCGTTTCTTCACGCCGCCGACGCCGAGGATCGCGACCTGCGGTTGATTGATGATGGGAGTCCCAAAGAGTCCGCCGAAAACGCCGGGGTTCGTGATCGTGAACGTCCCGCCCTGCACATCTTCGGGGCTCAATTTCTTGGTACGTGCGCGTTCGCCCAGGTCATGGATTGCCTTGGCGAGGCCGAGGATGTTTTTGTCGTCGGCATTCTTGACGACCGGAACGATCAGCCCCCAGTCGAGCGCGACCGCGATGCCGATGTTGTAGTCGCGGTGATAGATGGTGTTGTTCTCATCCATGGACGCGTTGACGATCGGGAAGTCGCGCAGCGCGGCGACCACCGCCTGCACGATAAACGGCATGTACGTCAGCTTCGCGCCGCGGGCTGCGTAATCGTCCTTGTATTGCTGACGAAGTTTCTCGACGTTCGTGAAATCGATCTCGAAGGCCGTCGTCACGTGCGCCGACGTCTGTTTCGAGAGAATCATGTGCTGCGCGATCTTCTTGCGCATCACGGAGAGCGGCTCGAGACGGATCGACTCGCCCGATTTGAACTCTTGCTGCGGCGTGGGTGCCGGCTCTCTAGCCGGCACACGGCCGACCGGAGGGCCGGCCGCTACGTCCGGCTGCTGGATGTAGCCGAGGATGTCGTTCTTGGTCACGCGGCCGGAGACGCCCGAGCCCTGGATTTGCGCGATGTCGACGTTGTTCTCCGCCGCAATTTTGCGAACGAGCGGCGATGATTTCGTGCGGCGGCGTTCGTCGAGCCCCTCACCCTGCACCCTCTCCCCGCTCGCGGGGAGAGGGACGGGGTGAGGGGGAGCGGGTGCGGGCGGGGCCGGTTTCGGCGCGGCCGCTGCGACAGCTCCACCCTCGCCCGCGATGCGCGCGACGACGGAGTTGACCGCCACTGTCTGCCCCTCGTTCACCAAAACCTCGGACAGCGTCCCGGAGGCCGGGGAGGGAATCTCGGCGTCGACTTTATCGGTGGAGATCTCGAGCAGCGGCTCGTCGCGTTCCACTTTCTCGCCGGGCTTCTTGATCCAGCGGACGACAGTGCCCTCCGCGATCGATTCACCCATCTGCGGCATCACGACATCAATGGCCATCGGGACCTCCTACGGTCGAAAGAATATTCGAAGAGGGTTATTCCTGCGAGGTGGAGGCACCAGCAGTTACGGAACGAAGCGGTAGCCGACGCGGTGCACGGTCAGCAGATGCTGCGGCTCGGCCGCCGTCGTCTCGATCTTCTGTCGTAAGCGCGCGACGTGCGTGTCGACCGTTCGCGTGAGGGCGGCCGGGTCGTAACCCCACACGTGATGCAGGAGCGCCTCGCGAGTCACAACGGC
>QHVX01000373.1 GCA_003222375.1 Acidobacteriota bacterium | reverse complement strand
CGCGCGCGACTTCTTTGTCATTCTTCATCGCCTCCGCCAGCGGCGGCGAATCCTCGGGCGCGGTTTCCAGCGTGGTGTCGGGACCGGCAGGAATCGTCTTGGCGACTTTGTCGACTAATCCGTAAGGCAGTCCCAGGACGCGGCCGACGTCGCGGACGACCGAACGTGCGGCCATCGTCCCAAACGTAATAATTTGTGCGACGTTATCTTGTCCATATTTTCTGCGCACATATTCAATGACTTCGCCTCGCCGATTCATGCAGAAGTCGATGTCGATGTCGGGCATCGTGATGCGCTCGGGATTGAGGAAGCGCTCGAAGAGAAGGTCGTAGTCGAGCGGATCGACGTCCGTGATCCGCATCGAGTAAGCGACCAGCGACCCCGCCGACGAGCCTCGCCCCGGTCCGACCGGAATGCCGTTGTCCTTGGCGAACTTGATGAAGTCCCACACCACCAGGAAGTAGCCCGGAAAGCCCATCCCCTTGATGATGTCGATCTCTTTTTCGAGACGGTCCCAATACGCCTGTGGCTCGTGCTTCTTGCGCTTAGCGGCGAACACCGGCGCCATCGCTTCGAGGCGTTGCTTCAGACCATCGCGCGCGATTTTCTCGAAGTAGCCGGTCGCATCGAACCCTTTCGGCACCGGAAACTCCGGCAGATGCAAACCTGAATCGTCGAATTTTGTTTGGATGCGGTCGGCGATCCGCATCGTGTTCTCGATCGCTTGCGGATAGGCGGTAAAGACGCGGCGCATTTCATCAGGACCCTTGACGTAGAAATCGTCGGAGTAAAACTTCATCCGCCGTTCGTCGCCGAGGGTTTTGCCGGTGCCGATGCAGAGGAGGACTTCGTGCGCGAAGGCGTCGTCCTTCTCGAGATAGTGGGAGTCGTTGGTGCCGACGAGCTGCAGGCCGACCTCTTCGCCGAGGCGCGCCATCATCGGAATGATCTTCTGCTGATCGGGAATGCCGTGGTCCTGGATCTCCAGGAAAAAATTGTCGGCGCCGAGGATCTCTTTGTATTGCTGCGCGGCTTCCTTGGCCTTCGTGTAATTTCCACCAGCGAGGCTCTGCGACACCTCGCCTTTCAGACATGACGACAGGACGATGAGACCTTCGCGATATTCGCGCAGCAGCTCCTTGTCAATCCGCGGTTTGTAGTAGTACCCCTCGGTGTAGCCGGCGCTGACCAGCTTGACCAGATTGCGGTAGCCCGTTTCGTTCGCAGCCAGAACGATCAGATGATTGTTCGATCCCGCGTCGGCCGCCTGATCCTCGACGCCCGCCTTGTCGAATCGCGAACCGTACGCGACGTACATCTCGCATCCGATGATCGGCTTCACGCCGGCGGCCCGCATCGCGTTGTAGAACTCGACCGCGCCGAACATATTGCCGTGATCGGTAATGGCGCACGCCGGCATGCCGAGCTGCGCGACTTTCTTCGCGAGCTGTTCGGGGCGGCTGGCCCCGTCAAGGAGTGAATATTCGGTATGAAGGTGGAGATGAACGAAGGACATCAGGCTGTAACAGTTTAGCTTTTCATCATTGGAAAAAGGCACACGCCTTTGTGCACCGGCCCGACCTTTCTACATCCCGTAGATCAGTGCACACTACGACGACGCGGTGGAACTGTGGGCGGTGGGACTTCTGCCACTTTCGATACGCCGGTAGCTGGCACTCCGCCGTTTGGACCGAGGACGTAGCGCGTCGTGACGCCGGTGACGTTGTCATTGCCAATCGCAACCGCTGCGACGACGCCATTGCCGTTCTTGGGAACGACGACGACCTGCACGTTGGTGCGATCTTTTCTGCGATCGGCCTGATCTAATCCGAGCGCCGTGAAAATGGGATCGAGAATTTTCTGCTCGTGAGGTGCGAGAGCGACGTCTGTCTCAGCAATCGGTGCGGTCCGGTTGCCGGCTTCGTAAAGACGCACCGTGACCGTCGCCGGCAGGTTGTACAACTCGGTGAGCGAAACGCTCCATCGGCTGCCTCGTGTCGGGTCGATCGATTGCTCCAGGCCGTC
>QHVX01000038.1 GCA_003222375.1 Acidobacteriota bacterium | reverse complement strand
GTTGCGATAAAGCTGTGTTGCACCAATGTGCAGTGGAGCCAGTGGATTGGAGATTCCGATGCCGACGTTGCCGGTCGGTCGGATGACAAACCGGAGGTCGGTGCCGCTGAGCGGCGCCGTTGCCGACGTACTGGCAAAGACCACCAGTCCGAAGTTTTCCGAGAGCAGCACGGTGCTGTTCGATCCGGGATTCTCCAGCATGATGCCGGGATTGGTACCCGTCTGAATGCTTCCCACTCCTCCGTTGCGGTACGTCATCACGGAGTTGATGTGCAACGGTCCCTGCGGCGACATGGTGCTCAGCCCGATCTTCCCGCTTGACTCGAACAAAATGGAGCTATCGATGTTCACCGAATCGATGAACTTGGCGAGGAAGCCGGCGGTACCCAGTTCTCGCGGTTTGAATTTTGTCTTTGCGCCCGTCGTGTCGTTCTCGGGGTTCAGCACGAAGGCGGAAAGCGGTTTGCCGCCTAACGTTTCCGCATCTGCCGCTTTGAGGGCGTAGGGAACGCTCGCCAGCATGATGCGCTCGCGTTCGCGCTCCGGGATGCGCTGTACGCCGAGCCAGTGCGCTTCCCCGGAAGTGAACAGATCGAGCGGCAGTCCGTTTTCTTCCGAGCCACCGAGGAGGACAGTGAAGCGGCCATACTCGTCGATGGTCACGTTTTGCGTGCTGACCCACAACGGTGTGGTGTCGCTCTGCTCTTTGTAAATTGAAAAGGTCACGGAAACTACGCCCGGCTCGAAACGGGCCGCAGGATCGGGCGCGATCGTCGCGCTGAACTTGAGAACGCGCGGGATTCCTTCGCGTTCACGTACCTGGTTGCGCTGCTCGGCGACCGCGATTGCCGCCAGGAAAAGCACGAGAACACTGACAGTGATTCGTTTCATTGAGCCCTCCTCGGGCTGCTGGCGAGTTGCGCCTCGACTTCCTTCAAGCGTTGCGCCAGAGCTTCGACCGTGCTGTTCAGCGCATCGATCGTCTTCTGTTGTTTCTGTACTTGATTGAGGAGCATCGGAGCGAGGAACTGATACATCACCGTTTCTGGCTCGCCGTCGGCATTGCGCGCCACCAGATCCGGGTAGACGTTCGCGACCTCCTCGGCGATCAATCCGTACTGCAAACGCGACCCATCGCCGTACTTGATGTAACGGAATTTCACTGGACGAAGGCGCATCAGATCGTCGGTCGCATCGCGCATGTCGTCGATATCGAATTTGTAGCGACGCGACGAAGAACTCGTTCCGAGCTGACCGTTCGAGGCGATCACAACCGGAACGGCGTCCATGAGGTCTGTGGTTTTGTTGAAGATTCCAGCGACGAACGTGCGCACCAGCGAACCCGGCGAACCGATTCGGATGGTGTTCGACTCCGCGGCGACGCCGGCATTGCCGATGTCGATATTGTTGGTTCCGGTGGTGAGCGCGGATCCACTGTCTCTCCCCATCCCGATGTTATTGTTTCCCGTGACGTTGATAAGCGCGTTGGTGCCCACGGCCACGTTGTCAAACCCGGAAACATTGGCATTGAGAGAACTGAAGCCGATCGCCGTATTGTTGTTTCCGGTGCCATTGGTGTAGAGGGCCGAGTCGCCGTAAGCCACGTTGCCGGCTCCGATTGTGTTGGCTTGCATCGAGAGTGCGCCGACGGAGGTGTTGCCGGACGCGCTGTTGTTGTGCAGCGCAAAATAGCCGCCCGCGAAGTTGTAACTGCCGCTGGTGTTGGCGTTGAGAGTCTCGGCTCCCACCGCTGTGTTGTTACCGCCGGTGTCGTTGAAGGTCATCGAAGATTTACCGACTGCCACGTTATCGCTCCCCAGGCTGTTACTGGCCATCGTGGCCGTGCCGACGGCGGTGTTGAAATTGCCGGTCAAGTTGGAGTTCAGCGAACCGGCGCCGACGGCGGTGTTATCGTGACCCATGTTGTTGATGACCATCGTGAGCTGGCCGATGGCCGTGTTGCCGCCGCCGTTGGTGAGGCTCATCAACGAGTGGTAACCGATGCCGGTGTTGGCTTGCGATGTCAAACCCTGGTTGCCTGCGCTCTCGCCGAGGAATGTGTTGCCGGAGCCGAAGGCGTGCATGAATCGCGTGCCGCCCAGGAAGATGTTCCCGCCGAAGAAAGTCGAGGCAGGCATCAGCACATTGCCGTTGAGATTGATCCCTCCGCCGACATCGAGCTTCTGCGTCGGCATGGCCATGCCAATTCCGATGCCGACGTCGCCAAGCGGCGTCATGAACAGCCTGAGATCGGAGCCCGAGAATGTCTGCGTGGCCGACGGCTTGGCGTAAATCGCGAGACCGTTGTTTTCAGTAAAGGCGACCGTGCTGTTGGTACCCGGATTCTCCATCATCAGCCCGGGATTTGTTCCCGAATGCACCGTGGCAACGTTCAAGTTGCGATAGTTCCCCGTGCCGCTGATGTGCAGGGGGGCCTGCGGGTTGTTGATGCCGATGCCAACGTTTCCGGACGGCCGCACGACCAGCCGCTGATCGCTACCTGTCAGCGGAGTGGTCGCTGAATTGCGGACGTAGACGACCAGTCCGAAGTTTTCCGAGAGCAGAACAGTACTGTTAGTGCCTGGATCTTCCAATAGAACGCCCGGATTGAGTCCGCTCTGAATGCTTCCGACTCCGGCGCCGCGATAGGTCATCACCGAATTGATGTGCAGTGGCCCCTGTGGCGACGTCGTACTCAGTCCGATCTTCCCGCTCGACTCGAACAGAATCGAATTGTCGATGTTGGTAGTGTCGATGAACTTCGGGAGGAAGCCGGCGCTTCCTGTTTCCCTCGGTTTGAGCTTCGACTTCGCGTCAGATGTATCGCTTTGCGCGTTCATCACGAAAGCCGACAGCGGCCGCCCGCCTAAAGTCTCGGCATCGACAGCCTTGAGTGCATACGGGACGCTTGCCAGCATGATGCGGTCGCGTTCGCGCTCCGGAACGCGCTGGATTCCGAGCCAGCGCGCTTCCCCTGAAGTGAACAGATCGAGCGGCAGCGCGTTTTCTTCTGCCTCGCCGAGAAGCACCGTGAAGCGGCCATACTCGTCGATGGTCACGTTCTGCGTGCGGATCCACAGCGGTGTCTCGTCGTCCTGCTCTTTGTAAATTGCAAAGGTCACGGAAACTAAACCGGGTTCGAAGCGGGCCATCGGGTCAGATGACAGCGAAGCGCTGAACTTCAGAACATGTGGAGTGGCACTTCGCTCCCGCGGATCACGCGGGCTTGCGTGCACGATGACCGATAACGAAAGACAGCAAAGGGCGAAAGCGACAAGGCTTTTTCGCGGCATGGGCGGGCCTCCTTTATTGAGGCCCGCCATTGTAGTTTGATGGCCTTACGGTTTGTAGCGGCGGGCGGGCATAGAGGCGTCATCCGCGATGCTCATGGAGGCCAGACGCCGGATCAGATTCTGCAGGCCTTCGTCGGCTACTTCGTACGCCGATTGGAGCATCAGGACCTGATGGCGCGACTCATTGGACAGAACCGTGAAGCCCGATCGCGGCTGCGAAGAATCGGACGACAGCGTTTTTCTCCACATTCCATCGATCCATTCGTGACGCGCGAAAAGTTCTGGTGTTTCGGATGACAGATGCGTCGCGGCCACCGGCGGAATTCCGCGGGCATTCGCTTTCCGCTCGTCAAGAGCACGCTCGACGAACGCCTCCACGAGCCGGCGCAGCGCCGCTTCAGAGTCGAACTTGATATTCGTGATCTCGAGGCCGGACAGATAGACATTCCGATTCGATGGCGTGCGTTGCGCTCGCGTCCACCGGACCTGACCGACAAGCTCGATCGGCCGGCCGTCCCACTCGAATGTCACTCCGCATTGTTTGCCCTGCGGTAACAATCCGGTGTGCGACAGCCGAACCCCGCGCATGGAAGCATCGACGACATACGCGCGCTCGCCATCGGCCTTGGCCGGCACGGGTTGTTGCAGCGTCACGCGTTCGATTCTCCGCTCCCTCGAGTAGGTTTCCATGCACCATAAAAGAGCAGGAGGTATGCCTCACGCCATAATCGTGGTGACGCGAATCACGTTTAGAATTTGCCATCCATATGCACGCAATCCAGGTCAAAAAACACGGCGGAGCGGAAGCGCTCGAATACGTTGAGATCGAAACTCCGAAACCGAAAAGCGGTGAGGCGCTGGTGCGCCTCGAATCGATCGGAGTCAATTTCATCGATGTCTATCACCGGACCGGTCTTTACAAACTTCCAGTGCCCTTCATACCGGGATCGGAAGGCGCGGGCGTTGTCGAAGAAGTCGGACCCGACGTCACGGTCGTCAAGAAAGGCGATCGCGTCGCATACGCCATGGTGCGCGGCGCCTGCGCGGAGTACGCAATTGTCGCCGCCGAAATGCTCGTGCCGATACCCGACGGCGTCGATTTCAAAACTGCCGCTGCCGCGATGCTGCAGGGGATGACGGCGCACTATCTGGCCGTCTCCACATACCCCCTCGATCGCGGCAACGCGGCTCTCGTTCACGCCGCGGCGGGCGGAGTGGGCGGGCTGCTCGTGCAAATTGCGAAGATGCGCGGCGCGCGCGTGTTCGCGACAGTCTCGAATGATCAAAAAGCGAAGATCGCGAAGGAAGCCGGGGCGGACGACATCATCAATTACAAGGAGCAGGACTTCGAGGCCGAAGTGATGCGCCTGACCGACGGAAAGGGCGTGAACGTTGTCTATGACTCCGTCGGCGTGACGACGTTCGACAAGAGCCTCAATTGCGTGGGACGGCGAGGGCTTCTGGCGTTGTTTGGACAGTCGAGCGGGCCCGTTCCGCCGTTCGATCCGTCACGTCTCGCAAAAAATGGCACCTACCTGACCCGCCCGAGCCTCGGCCACTACATCGCCGATCGTCAGGAATTGCTGTGGCGCGCAGGCGAGGTGTTCTCGTGGATCCGCAGCGGTAAACTGCGAGTTCGCATCGATCGCGAGTTGCCGATGCGCGACGCTGCCGAAGCGCATCGGCTTCTCGAGGGAAGGAAGACGATCGGGAAGCTGCTCCTGAAGCCTAAGGCCTGACGCCTGCCTCTACGACGCCTTCTTGAACGCCGATGTGTAGCGCTTCGAGTCTTCCGGACTCTCCGACACTTTGCGGACGGCCTTCACGAATTGCTGCTCGGTCAATCCTTTGTCCGTAAGAATCTTGTCGGCGTCCTTCGGATGCTTCTTGATCTCGGCGCCCAACGTTCCCAGATCCTCCGGGCTGAGATTCGTCTGCTGCGCCACTGCCGGCACGTTGTTGTTCGAGTTTGTTGCGTTTGACGAAGAGGTCGTCCCCTTGTTACAGCCAAAAAGCAACCCAGTCATTGCGATCGCAATCAGAGTCTTTTTCATCGTTTTAGTCCTTTCCATGTCCCTTACCTTTTCCACCTTGCTTGCCTTGCTCTTTGCCTTGATCTTCGCGACCGCGGCCAGCAGGAGGAGCCGCGACCGGTGCGGCAGGTGGTGGCGCGGAAGAAATCATTGGCGGGGGTTGCGCGACGATCACCTGGCCTCTTTTGCCGTGATCGCCGTGTTCTTTACCGTGCTCTTTGCGCGGAACTGCAGTCGGAACAGGCGTCGAGGAAATCATCGGCGGCGGTTGAACGACGACCGGAACGCGACGGCGTTCGCCGCGCCGCTCTCCATGCACGACTTCGGCTCCTGTCTGCAGTCCGAGCTCTTTCTTGATCTGTCCCGGAGGTCCTCCGTGCGGATGGACGCGAATTTCTTCGACGCGAGTCACGACCTCCCGCGGCACAAAGTTCTCCACGACGATTGGTTGGGGCGCCGGCGCCGGTGCTGCGACAACGACCTGAGTCTGCGCCGGATAGTAGGTTTGCAACCGCTGCACGACGACCGGCACCAGCGCGGGTCCCGTCACGCCTTGCGTCGTCTGTTGCTGGACGAACTGCACGAACTGCGGACCGTTGTCGGATACCAGTGCGACCGGGACGTAGCGCAGCACTTGCACGACCTGAGTCGGCGGAACATTCGCGTTATTGAGCGTCGCAATCAGATTTGCGAGCTCACTCTGCGACACGCCGCTGATGTCTGAGACCGCGGCCACCGCCAGCGGCAGGCCGATCACCGCAAGGGGATCCGCGTCTGTAGCGACGACGGTTGGAGTGACGACGGTTGGAGTGACGACATAGTTGTCGGACACGACGATCGTTGTCGGCTCGCCGTTCAACGTCAGCGTCGGCGTGACGTTGTAATCGGAGCGCAATCGATCGACGATTGCGTTGACCAGCGCGTCACCGGTGATGCCTTGTGAGACGTCGGTCTGCACGAACTGCACGAAGTTCGGGTTGTCGGCCGTGACCGGCACATACCGGATGACCTCCACGAACTGTGTCGGTGGAACGTTCGCTTGATTGAGTGAGGTGACGAGTTCCGCGAGCTGTGGCTGCGAGACCCCGGTCGCATTGGAGACGGCGGCCACTGCCAGCGGCATTGCAATAACGGATAAAAGATCGCGGGTGTTGAGCGCCCGTGCCGGCGTTGCCAGCACGAGCGCAAGCAGGCAAATCACTATTTTTCGCATGGCCGTTTTCGGTGCAAGAAAAACACCGCGCACGGCGGGCTCAACCGTCCGTCAACGTCCTTCGGGGTGTAACCTCTGCTCGATCTGCGGAATGAGTTTGTCGCGGACATAGGACCAGTCCGGCACGAGCTCGAGAGCCTGTTTCGCTTCATCGCGTGCCGTTGCGAGGTCGGGCGGCGTTTGACTCGAATGCGCATACGCCAGCGACATCAACGCCTCGGGCTTACCCCAGTCGGGGAGCGGCGATGTCGGATCGACACCCCGTCGTTCCGCTTCATCGAACTGTTGTTTGTAGGTTGCAATCGCGCGTTCAACGCTTCCACCCGGTGCGAATTGGAGAAATCCTCCTTTGATCCAAAGCACGCGCGGGTTTGCGGGTTCGAGCGTGGTCGCGCGAGTCAGCAATGCGTACGCGAGGTAGACGCGCTCCAGCATCGAGGGGCGATCGGGAGTCGGTCCGTTGTAGGTATTCGCGAGCCATCCATTGACGCCCGCCGCGGCGGCATACGCGTCAGCGAAATCGTCCTTGAGCTGGATCGCGCGATAGAAATCTCCTGCCGCGTTTTTCAGGTTCACGACCTGCTCGTCGGTTTTCATCTGATTGTTTGCGCCGTTCATCGCGATACGCCAGCTCGCGAAGCCGCCCCAGTAGCGGGCGAGGTACGCGAGCTCGCGGTCCTTCGGCCACTGCCCAAGCGCGTCGCGCAGCCGAGTGAGCTCCGCGATGTCGCCGCGATAATCGGCCGACATCACCTTCGCTTTCAGTTTTGACATTTCCTGGGTCGCAGACGCCGGCGTCGCCACCTGACAACTTCCGAGAAGCAGGACAAGAATTGCTCCAAACATGATCGCCTCCGACGGTAGTTATCGTCCCGCGCCGCGCGAGAGGCACGCGGCAATCGCCCAATGGGCAGTCACGACGATGAATGGGACAAATCAGCGGACGAGGCTGCGCAGATTCTCGGAGGCTGAGCGGCTCGCGACGATCTCGGTGCCGTTGCGCAATCGGATCAGCAGGCGGCGCGAATCGTAGGGAACGAGCTTCACGACCGCATCGAGGTTGACGATGTGCGATCGATGAATCTGCCGAAAGATCTCTGGATCGAGATGCGACGCCAGCTCGCCCAGGGAGATGTGGAGGAGGTGTTGTCCGCGGTCGCTGTGCACTTCGGCGTAATCGCCGCTGGCCGAGATGTGCTGGATCGTGCGGACGTCGATCGGCACGATGCCGTCGCGAGTTCTTGCGAACAGCCGGCGGAGCGGCTTGTCGAAAGCGGCTTGTGCGCGCTCGGGCGCCGGAACTTTGCTCTGAAGGCGCTGTCGCACGCGCTCGAGCATCGTTTGAAATCGCTGCCGGCCGAACGGTTTGAGCAGGTAGTCCAGCGCCCCGATCTCAAACGCCGCGATCGCGTATTGAGCGTAATCGGTCGTGAACACGACTTCCGGTATGTGACGGATGCGCTCGATGACTTCGAGGCCCGACGATTCCGGGAGCGAGATGTCGAGGAACAGAACATCCGGTTCCAGCGAGTCGACTAGACGCACCGCTTCCGCGCCGTCAGCCGCTTCGCCCACCAGCGTGAGCCACTGGACGCCGTGGACATATTCGCGGAGGTTCGCGCGCGCGTGCGGCTCATCCTCGACGATGACCACGCGAAAGTTCCGCGAGGTCACGCCTCATCCTCCGGGACGCGTCGCGCCGGAAGCTCGAGATCGGCGCACGTGCCGCCTTCGATGCTTCGAAGGGTCAGCTTCGCGTTGCCGCCGTACAAAGCAGCCAGGCGTTCCTGAAGGAGTCGCAGACCGATTCGCGAACCTTCGCTGCGCTCTCCTGTCGAATCGCCGTTGCCCTCGTCCAGCACCATCACGCGCAGACGTCCGTCCGCCTCGCCGGCGCGGATGCGGAGAAATCCGCCCGACGCCCGCAGCGCGATCGCGTGACGCACGGCATTCTCGACGAGAATCTGCAGCGCGAATGTCGGCACGAGACACTCCAGCGTCGGCTCGGGCGTTTCGATGCTGACGTTGAGGCGATCGCCCAGCCGCAGCCGTTCCAGATCGAGATAGCTTTCGACGAACGCGCGCTCCTCGCGGAGCGGAACCTCATCGATGCCGTCGCGCTGAATGCGGAGGCTGTAGCGCAGCAAATCGCCTAGCCGTTCCAATGCGCTCTCGGCGATTGCCGGTTCGCGCCTGACAAGACCCACCAGAGCGTGGAACGTGTTGAGGATGAAGTGCGGATTGAGCTGACTGCGCATCGCCTCCAGCGACGCGCGCGCCCGCAGCGCCTCGGCTTTCGCCGCGCGGTCCGCCTGCTCGCGCAGCTCCTGGGCGTTCTGCAGCGCGTACGCGATCCCGGCCAGGCTGCCGTAAATGAGAATGTCGTAGATGGCCCAGAAGGGAATGATCTTCCACGGAATGTGAAACGCCAGCCGGTGCATGAACAGCATCGAGTCGACGCCGATCATCACGATCCAGCCGGCCAACGCCGCCACCACGAACGCGATCAGGAATCCGAGGTGCGCCGCGAAGAAGCGGCGGTGGTCGTCCGACCATCGCACGAACGACGGAAGGCGCAGAACGATGAGGCCCAGCAGCGCGTCGGGCAGAAGGTTCGCGATGGAGGCGCGCACCGCGTCATCGATCGGCGCATTGTTCGTGTAAAGCGCGGCCGCGTAGATCATCATCAACGCCAGCCACGCGGCGATGTAGATGCCGGCCTTCTGACGCG
>QHVX01000370.1 GCA_003222375.1 Acidobacteriota bacterium | reverse complement strand
CAGGCGACTCACTGGACGTTTTTCTCGATGAATTCCCGTCGGTAAGTCGAGAGCAAGCGGTAGCCGCGCTCGAAATCGCGAGAGAGGCGGTGGAAGCCGTTGCGCATTCTCATCGATGAGTCGCTGCCCCGCTCTCTTGCGGAACAGCTTCCGGGGCACGAGGTTTCGACAGTTCGTGATCAGCGTTGGCTTGGGCTTCGGAACGGCGTTCTGCTCCGAGCTGCCGTCGATGGCGGTTTCGAGGTCCTGGTAACCGGCGATCGTTCTTTGCCATATCAACAGAACCTCCGCCGGATCGGAATCTCGGTGCTCGTTCTCACCGGCGTTCGAAGTCGAATCGGCGATCTTCGTTTTCTCGTCACGCAAATTTCGAGCGTTCTCCCGCTGCTCAAGGCGGGAGACGCACTAGAGATCGGTCCGTTGAAAGGCGATGTGATTTGCGATCGATCGATCGCCGATCAATTGCTCGCGACCGCCGCCGCCCGCGGCTTCACGTAATCATTCATCACTGCTTCCCGAAGTAGCGAGGGCGGGACGAGGCCCTGCGCGAGGATGAAGTCGTGGTAGCTCTGGCGATCGAAATTCTTGCCGAGCATGCGTTCGGCGTCGGTGCGCAACTCCATCAATCGAGAGTAGCCGACGAAGTACGACGGCGCCTGTCCGGGCGCGCGGAATGTGTAGCGCTCGACCTCCTGATTGGCCATCGCATGCGATTCGACGACCTGGTCCTCGAGGATGCGATACGCCTCCTGGCGCGTCATCCGGCCTAACTGCAGCGATGGATCGATGAACGCGCGCGCAGCGCGCAGCAGCCGATGCTGCAATGCGATGAGCTGTCCATCCAGCGGCTCGTATGGCTTCAATTCCGCTTCGGCGTAGAGGCCCCAGCCTTCGACGTTGACGCTATTGAACGCGAACAGCACGCGCGCCTGCGACACGCCCTTCTCGATGATCGACGCGAACTGCAACTCGTGCCCAGGCCGCGCCTCATGCGCTGAAAGCGTCCACGACGCCGCATCGAACGTGAAGTCGTCGTAGGCCATTTCGGGCTTGCCCGGATCCGCGGGTATGCGAAGCGGAAGCACAAACGCCGCTTGCTCGCCGGTATTGCCGATCAGACGCGGCGGATCGAGATGCGGCGCGGGCTGCTGTGCGGTCTCCGCTTCGCTCGCCAGCCGGAACTTCGTCTTGCGCTGCGGCAGCGTCACGATGTGGTTGGCGGCGATGATCTTCTCGATTTCCTGCATTCGCGCTTCGTAGCGCGGAAGGATCGTGTCGCTCGTGAATTGCTGTTTCTTCAGCTCGTGGATCACGTCGCGGTAGTCGGTGGTCGTGAATCCTTTCTCCCTGGCAACCAGCGGCGCGATGGAGCTCATCTCGTTCTGGATCTCGCGGAACGAAGTCTTGGCACGGCTGATCAGCTCTTCCAGCGGCATGTCATTGCCGAACTGCTTCAGCGAATAGCGATACATCTCCTCCGGAAGACGAAAGTCGGTCGTCGCTCTTGGGGCGACGTCGGCGCGAAGAAACGCTTCGTACTCATCGACCTGCTTTTTCAATTCAGCCAGCGGCGCCTGATATCCGTCGATCTTGTACTGCTGGAACAACTGCTCGATGCCCGACAAGTAGCGAGCGTTGTTCGCCATGTCCTTCTCGAGGTTGTCCTTGAACGGCCCGCGCAGCTTTGTGTCGCCGAGGCGCGAGCGGGTGTATGCCATTGCCTGACGCGTCAGCGGCGTCGTCCCCGGCTCCAGGCCGGCGTATTTGCGCAATCGAACGAGCGCCGCCGGACGTCGTTCAGGCGCGACGCGCTCGTCGAGCAGGCCGCGAAGTCCCTGAAACAAAAGCTGCGGGATGTCGAAGTAGGGAAGGTTGTACTTTTCGCCGAGGCGAATGCCTTCGATGTTGAGGCTGGCGGAGTGGATGAGGATCTGCAGATCCTGACGCACTGCCGGATCTTTTTCGGTCGCCAGCTTCGCCTCGAGCTGCCTGATCGCAGCGGTGATGCCCGCGATGTTTCGGGCGTTGACGTCGAGCGGAATCGTCGTGACGTCGGTATCGTGCCCTTCCACGCCAAAACGCGACGCCGCCTCGGGAGCGAACTCTGCGAGGACTTTGAGCAGAATCGCCGAGTCTTCATTGCTCCGTTTGACCCAGTCGGGAGTGTTCTGGCCGAACAGCGGAAATGCGATGGCCAGAGAAAGAGCGGGCATCACGATTCGCATGCGCATGCGGGCACTCTACGCGAACCACGGCAAAAAGGTTTTGCGATACGCTGCCCGGTCCAAACGGAGGCTCATCATGACCAACCGCGAATTCTTCATCCAACGGTGGGAGTCGGAGCAGCCTGCATTTCTGAAAGTGTTGCGCGCGATTCCGGAGGGGCAGCTCGCGTACCGGCCGCACGAGCGCTCGTCCGCAGCGGGGGCGGTGGCGTGGCAATTGGCCGAGGAGCAGAAACAGCTCTGCGAGCTGCTCGATGCCGGTGAGATCCACTTCGAAGTGAAGTTGCATCCGGAAAAGGTGAGCGACATCGCGAAAGCGTACGAAAAAGCGACCGAGGAGCTTCGGGGGCGCCTGAAATCGGCGAGCGATGAGAAGTGGTCGAGCAAAGGCAAGTTTTTGTCGGGCGGCAAGGTCGCCTGGTCGGACACCGTCCAGAATCTCTGCTGGGGTTACCTCTTCGACATGGTCCATCACCGCGGCCAACTCAGCGCGTATCTCCGTCCAATGGGCGGCAAAGTGCCGGCGATCTACGTCGTCGGTCTTCTCACATGGGCTGTGTGCGCGGGAGCGTATTGGTATTACATCCACTCGCGATTTCAGCCGCCTCTCGATTGGGCGGTTCCCGTGGTCGCCGGACTACTGATGGCCACGGTGGTCGGGAATCTGCGCGCCGGTCTCAGCTCGGCGATCAATGCGTCGCGTCTTTCGCAGCAGTCGGCCTTCAGCGGCTCGATGGGGGAGAAGCCGAAGGATGGCCAGATCGTGACTGTGCCGGGCCGCATCCGCGCGACGGGTTCGGCTCTTCGCGCGCCGTTCAGCGATCGACCCGCGGTTTTGTACAGCTACGACGTCAGCCGCACGTCGAGCGACTCGAACGGTGTGCACACGACGAATGATTTTTCGGGATTCGGTCTAACGCCGTCGGTCATCGACTCCGGCTACGGCGCCGTCCGCGTCCTGGGATTCCCGACGCTCGAGGGTTTCTCGAAAGAGCAGCTCGATTCCGAGGTCAACGTCGCGAAAGCGCAGGAATACCTCTCGACCGCGACGTTTCAGGACATGCGTTTCAATCCGCTGACGATGTATCGCGAAGTGAAAGACCTGATGAGTGACGACGACGGCCAGGTCCACAAAGACTGGCGGATGACGAGCGATGCAGAGCTGAGCACGGACGCGAACCTGCTCGAGCAGATCGTCGCGCCGGGCGACCAGGTCACCGCGATCGGAAAGTATTCAGCAGAAAAGGACGGACTCGTTCCCGATCTCGCCAATCCTCTGCGGCTCATTCGCGGCGATGCGCAGGTTGTCGCCGGCTCATTGTGGAAGAAAGCTGCATCAACGGTCATCGGCGCGATCATCTTCGCCGCCGTGATCAACGGCGCTCTTTTCGGGTTGCTGCGCATTCGCGACTCCAAGCCGATCGGAATCCCGAGGACCGCCAGCCAGAAGCGGATCGATCGGGCTGCCTTGCTCAACGCCGCCAAAAGCGGCGACGTCACCGCGATGGGAATGCTGATCGGTCAGACTCCTGTCGATGCGCGCGATGACGATGAATCGACGCCACTGATGCACGCCGCGGATGCAAAGACTGCAAGCTGGCTCATCGCGCACGGCGCCGACGTCAATGCCGTCAACTACCAGGGTGACACCGCCCTGATGCTGCAGGCCCGCGAAGGCAGTGCGGAGGTCGTCAAAGTTCTGGTCAAGTCGGGAGCGAAGCTCGACACGATCAGCACGAAGTGGAAGACGACAGCGCTGCAACAGGCGCTGGACGC
>QHVX01000368.1 GCA_003222375.1 Acidobacteriota bacterium | reverse complement strand
CGCTGAACTTCACGTCGTATTGATACGTTTCGCCGCTCATATCAGTGTACGGTTTGTCGAGGTGCAGGCGGCCGGCGATCGTCTTCCCGTCGAACGTCTTCAGGTCGAGTTTGTTCGGCTCCTTGATCGTGGGCCAGCTTTGCCCGTCGTAGACATCGGTGGAATCGAGAGTGCCCGACTTGTCGATGCCGATCCGGATGGCGTGAATCGTTCCTTCGTTGATCTCCTTGGTGAAAACATCGGGAAAAAGGCCGAGTTGTTTGTCGGTCAGCGCGATGTCGGTGAGAAAGACCTTGTAGAACAGCTCGCGCGTGTCGGTGGTCATCGCGATGGCGTAGGCGTAAGTGAGTTTGTGAGCCTTGCCGCTGACGGTCAGCTTCCCGTCACCCGTGACGGCTGTCCCCTTCCCGGCCTCTGATGCCAGCCACATGGCGTTGCGGCGGTTGGGCGTGTCGCGCAGCACGCGCTTCGCCTCGGCCAGACTCTCATCGCGTTTGCCGGCGTCGAGCAGCATTTCGCTGAGCAGCTCGCGCGCGGGAATGATCGCGCCCGGCGTCACCGGGTGTTTCTCGGTTGACGATTCGAGATCGGCAGCCTCGCGCATCAAGTACAGTGCCTTGTCGTTGTCGTTCATCGCGCGCGCCAGCCACGCCGAGGCTCCGAGGCGCTGAATCTCGACCTGATCGGCCCAGTAGCTGTCCTTCCGATCGACGAGGGTCTGATGAATGACGCCCAGGCGATCGACAGCCTGTTTTGCAACGTCGAGTTGATTCGACCGGGCCGCGCCGATCGCGACCGCGAAGTGAATGTTGGCCTCGGCGTACGGAAATTTGTCCCACGGTACATTAGCGGGCACGGTCAGCGCGGCGGCCTCTTTCCACTGACGGCGCTCGAGCGCGCATCGCGCCGGCACGGCCGCCAGCGCGTAGGCGGCCGCGAAATTCGGGACGTCGAGCTTCGAGACTCTGGTGAGCTGATCGCGCAGCGCGAGCGCCTTGTCGTTTTCGCCGCGCTGCAGATAGGCGTAAACCAGATAGTCGACTGCGTGCAGCTCGTCGAATGACGTCGTGCCCGGCATCACGTGCGCGAGATAGCTTCGCGCCTTCTCCGCCGATGCGAGATTCGACGCGATCGATTCATCCCACAGGCCGAGTCGCGTGAAGATGTGCGAGGGCATGTGCAGCGCGTGCGGCGATCCGGGCGCGAGCTTCGCGTAACGCCGCGCCGCGGTCAGCGCGAGCGGCGCGAGCTCCGGATAATCGAAACTGTGGATGATGTAATGCGCGACGCCGGGATGGTTTGGCTCCCGCTGCAGCACTCGGTTGAGGATCTCGGCCGCGCGCTTTTGATTGGCGTACGTCTTGTCCTTCGGATCGGCGGTGCTGATGATCGATAGCGCGTGAAAGACCGCCGCTTCGTCATCTTTGGGATTCGACGCCGAGACTGCGTCCATTGCTTTTTCGTAAGCAACCATGCGCCCGCGATGGTCGGGGTTCGATTCATCGTAGTAGACGTTGATCGCGTCGATGTACGCGCGCTCGCGATCGGTTGATGCTCCAACTTCCTTCGCTTTCCGCGCAGCTTCGACTCCGGTCTTCCATTCGCTCGGCGTCGGCGGCGCCCAGATCGGATGCAGATTCGACATCGCCACGCCCCACCACGCCATGCCGCATTTCGGGTCGGCATCCGCTCCGCGTCGGAACGACTTCTCGGCCTCGGCGTACCAGAACGAGTGGATCAGCGCCACGCCGCGATCGACGTCCTTCTGCGCCGCCGCACTGCACGAGGTCGCGAGATGCGCTTTGCCGATATTGCCAAGGTCGACCTCGTGCTCGTGTTCGTGAGCGAGAAGAGCAAAGGGAACGAGAGCAGCAGCCAGGAAAAACAGACGTCTGCGCATGATTTATAGACTCACGGTCATCTGCGCGATCTCTCCGTCCGCGACGACTGCGATCCTCGCCTTTTG
>QHVX01000037.1 GCA_003222375.1 Acidobacteriota bacterium | reverse complement strand
CTCTTCTTCTGGGTCGCGCGAATGATCATGATGGGTCTCCGCTTCACCGGCCGCGTCCCGTTCAGTCAGGTGTTTCTGAACGGAATCGTTCGCGACGAATTCGGCAAGAAGATGTCGAAGACGGTCGGCAACGTCATCGATCCGCTGGAAGTGATCGATGCGTACGGCGCCGACGCCCTTCGCTTCACGCTCGCGATTTACGCCGCCGGCCGCGAGATCCCCCTGGCGAAGAGCCGCATTCAGGGTTACGCCGCCTTTGCCAACAAGATCTGGAATGCTTCGCGCTTCGCGCTGATGCACATCGACTCCGAGCTCAAATCGGCGAAGGCAATCGACCGGGACAAGCTGCGCACGGTCGAGCGCTGGATCCTTTCCCGGCTCAACGCCACCACGCGCGACGTGAACAAGTCGCTCTCCGGTTTCCGCTTCGACGAAGCGGCCAACACGCTCTATCACTTCTTCTGGCACGAGTTCTGTGACTGGTACATCGAGATGGTCAAACCGGTACTGCTCGACAAGCACGGCAGCGAAGGCGACAAGCAGACCGCCAGGCGCGTGCTGCTCGAGACGCTCGATCGATCGTTGCGCCTCCTGCACCCGTTGATGCCGTTCATCACTGAAGAGATCTGGCAAAAGTTAGGCGGAGTCGAACCGTCGATCATGGTCTCGCCCTATCCGATCGCCGAGGAAGTGATGGAGGACAGCGAGGCGGAGAGGTTGATCTCGGCGGTCAAGGCGATTACGACCGCGGTCCGCAACGTTCGAGCCGAGCGTGGATTCACGCCCAAGGATCGTTTCAAGCTGTTCATCAATGTCGAAAACACGCGCGAGGCGAACTTTTTCGGCGAATACGCCTACCTGCTGACCGAGCTCGCGCGCCTGACCGAGCTGGTCGTCAACGGAAATCCGCCCGCCGACGCGCATCACGACGTCATCGAGGGCTTCGCGATCGCGATCGAGATTCCCGAGAAAAAAGTGAGTCAGGAGCAGATCGAGCGGACCCAGCGCGAGATCGAGAAAAGCCGCAAAGAGCTCGCTTCGCTGGAGGCCAAGCTCGCCAACACGCAATTCGTGCAGAACGCGCCCTCGGCGGTGGTGCAGCAGGCGCAGGCGCGGCACTCGGAATTGAGAGCCCGAATCGAGAAACTGATGCAGAACCAGTGAGGTTATCGGGTTCTCGGGTTGTCGAGTTGTCAGACAACCCGAAAACCTGACAACCTGACAACCACATGCTCCACCTCGACACGCGACGCATCGTCGAACACCTCAAGACCATCGAGTCTCTGGCGGTGATCCCGCGTGTCGCGTCGACCAACCTCATCGCGCGGCGCATCGTCGCGGAATGCATCGAGAACGAGCTGTCGCTGCCGCAAGCCGTGATCATCGCGGAGGAACAGTTCGCGGGCATGGGCCGGAATTCGCGATCGTGGTCCTCACCGGCCGGTAAGGGCATCTACGCGACGATCCTGCTTACCCGGCCAACCGCCGAGCTGCCGTTGATTCCACTCGCCGTCGCAAACATTGTTGTAACGTATTTACATGATGTATTTTCAATCGATGCGCGCATCAAATGGCCGAACGACATCCTCGTCGATGGCCGCAAGATCGCCGGCATTCTGATCGAGGCGCGTATTCAGGACGATCGCACGTTCCTGGTGATCGGCGTCGGAATCAACGTCGATCCGATTCGCGATGAGGCCCGGCCTAATGCAATCGCGATCAGAGAAGTGTCGAAGCGTGCCTTCGGCGGTATCGCGCAAGCCATCGAGGCGTTCATCGAGCACGTCGACGAGCGCGTGAGCCGGCCATTCGATCGCGAGGCGGTCCTGGCGGAATGGCGCGCACTGTCGGTGCACAAAGCGGGCGATCGCATTGCGTCCGTCGTCGGCGAACGGACGATCACCGGCACGTGGGTTGGGATCGACGATCAGGGGCGCGCGCTCGTGCGCGATGGCGGCGAACTCATGACGATCAGCGCCGGCGACATCGTCATGCCGTAGTACCCTAGCGTTGATGTCCGGTCTCCTCGTCGTCGACGTCGGCAACACCAACATCGTCCTCGGCGTCTACCACGACGAAGATCTTGTCGGGTCGTGGCGATTGGCAACCGCTCGCGAGCGAACGGCGGACGAATACGGCATCCTTACACGCCAGCTCATCGGCGAATCGGCCGGTACGCTCGATGGCGCGATCGTGTCGTCGGTCGTTCCGCCGCTCAACAGCGCGTTCGCAGGAATGATCGAGCATCATTTCGGAATCGAGCCGCTGTTCGTGGAGCCGGGAGTGAAAACCGGAATCGCGATTCATGTGGACAATCCGCAGGAGGTCGGCGCAGATCGGATCGTGAACTGCGTGGCGGCGTTCGAACGCTACGGCGGTCCGACGATCATCGTCGATTTCGGCACCGCAACCACGTTCGATGTCGTGACCGCGAACGCGGAATACGTGGGCGGCGTGATCGCGCCGGGCCTGAACATTTCCGCGGAAGCGCTGTTCGCGCGCGCGTCGCGTTTGCCGCGCGTCGACATTCGACGGCCGCCGACCGTCATCGGCACCAACACCGTCGTCAACATGCAGTCCGGTCTTTACTTCGGCTACCTCGGCCTCGTCGACGGGATCCTCGCGCGCATGAAGCGCGAATTGCCGCCCCTGAAAAAGATTCTCGCGACCGGCGGCCTGGCCGCACTTCTCGCGCGCGACAGCGAACACATCGAAGAGGTACGCGACGACCTGACGCTCGAAGGTCTGAAAATCATCTACGACCGCAATCGCAGCAAGGTGAGGAGCCGCGCACGGTGAAGCGACTGGCGCTCGCGGTCGCGTTCATCGCATCGCCGGCGTTCGCGGGATCGGTCGCGGTCGCGAAGCACGCAGCACTGGCGACGGCGTCCCCCTACGCCACGCAGATCGGACTCGATGTCATGAAGCGCGGCGGCAACGCGATCGATGCCGCGGTCGCCGTGGCGTTCGCGCTCGCGGTCGTGCAACCGCAAGCGGGCAATATCGGCGGCGGCGGATTTCTCATCTACTACGAAGCGAGCACGCAGGCGGTGTGGACGCTCGATTTCCGCGAGGTCGCACCGGCGGCTGCGACTCGCGACATGTTCGCAGGCGGAAGATCGTCGCGCGACGGCGCGCTTGCCGTCGGCGTGCCGGGAACGGTCGCCGGTCTGACGGAGATGCATGACCGATTCGGCCGGTTGAAATGGAAGGATCTCGTCGCGCCGGCGATGCGCCTCGCCGACAACGGCGTCAACGTCTCCGAAGACTTGAGGGCGGATGCCGCGCGCGCAAAGGCAGAGAGAAAGATCGAATTCGTGAAATCGCCGTTCGTTCAGAAAGAGCTTGCGGCGACCCTCACCCGAATTGCGGAGAAGGGGCGGTCGGATTTTTACGACGGCGAGACGGCTGCCCGGATCGTCGAAGGTCAGCGCGCTGCCGGCGGAATCGTTTCGCTCCGCGATCTTCGCGAGTACAAGGCCGTGTGGCGCGCGCCGATTCGCATTGCGTTTCGCGATCTCGATGTCTACTCGATTCCACCGCCATCGGCTGCCGGATTGATGCTGACCGAAGAGCTGAACATCCTTGCCGGATTCGATCTCAAAGCCACCGGCTATCAAACCGCATCGACCGTTCACTTGATCGCCGAAGCCTCGAGGCGAGCGGCGATCGACCGCGACCGGTATCTCGGCGATCCCACGACGTCGCGAACGCCGTACCAAGACCTATTCTCGCCGGCGCGCGCGGCGCAGTGGCGATCGTCGATCAATCCGACGCGCGCGACGCCGACCATCACATTGACGGAACCGTCGGCGACGATCGCGCAGAGTCTGCACACCACGCACTTCACGATTGCCGACAGCGATGGCAACGTGGCCGCGATCACGACCACGCTCGGCGACACATTCGGTAGCGGCTTCGTCGTTCCCCGCTGCGGCTTTCTCCTCAACGGCGCCATGCACGATTTCGCGACCAGCGACCGCTCGCCGAACGCGATCGCGTCGGGGCGCCGGATGGCCAGCGCACTGGCGCCCACGATCATCCTTCGCCACCACCAGCCTTATCTCGCGCTCGGCTCGTCAGGGGGCGCGGCGATTCCTAACATAGTGCTGCAGACGCTTCTCAACGTTGTGCTGTTTGGAAAAACGTTAGGCGAAGCTGTCGCCGCGCCGCGCTACGATCAGCAGTCGCTGCCCGAAGACATCACGTACGAGTTTCTGAAGACGCCGGATGTCGTCGTCAACCAGCTTCGCGCGATGGGCCACGGCCTTCGGCAACACGAAACGATCGGCGACGTTCACGCTTTGATGTTCGAGTCGGGCCGTATCACGGCGGTCTCCGATCCGCGCCGCGGCGGCGCCGCCGGGGGTTACTAGTGACCGAGATGAAGATCGCGGCGGCGCGCGCGGCACTCGACGAAGTCCGTAGCGGAATGTCGCTGGGCCTGGGCACGGGCAGCACGGCCCAGGAATTCGTGCGACTGCTCGGCGAAGCGCTTGCGTCGGGCGCGCTTCGCAATCTCCGCTGCACGAGTACCTCGGAGAAAACAGAGGAGCAGGCGCGATCGCTCAACATTCCGATCGACACGCTCGCGAAAATCGCGCCGCTCGATCTGGCCGTCGACGGCGCCGACGAAATCGATCCGAAGCTGCGGCTCATCAAGGGACGCGGCGGTGCACTGCTGCGTGAGAAGATCGTCGAGCAATCGGCAAAACGATTCATCGTGATCGCAGACGAATCGAAGCTCGTCGACCGGCTCGGCGTCGGCCTTCTGCCGGTTGAGGTCACGCCATTCGCTCTCGAAGTGCTGCGACGGCGATTCGAAGAGATGTCGCTCCAGCCACAATTACGCATGCGAGATGGCGCACCGCGCGTCACCGATGAGGGCCACCGCATCCTCGACGTTCGCATCCCGTCCGATCGCGACATCGCGGATGTCGTCGCTCGGCTTCGCGAGAATGCCGGCGTCGTCGAGACCGGATTCTTCCCGCACGAAGCGACCGAAGCGATCATCGCGACAGCGAATGGCATTCGAAGAATGCGACGATGAAACCGCGACGTGCAGCAATCGGTATCAAGTCGAAAACCGGCCGCGGGATTGCCGTCGTGTTGAGCGATTCCGGCGCCATCCCCCAGTTCGAGCTACGGGAGGAGCTCAAACTGTACGACCAGACGATTCCGGCGACGATGCAGCCTTATCACGAGGTGATGGAGCTGCCATGGACCGAATCCGTGACCGCGGTGAAGCCGGCGATTGCTGCGATCGAAAAAATCGCAGCCGCTGCGTTGAGAAAACTCATCGATGGAATCGAAGCGCGCGGCATGCGCGTCGCGTGCGTGGCGGTTGTCGGGCCGAAGGATCGCCAGCTCGAGCGCATCGGCAATCCGCACATTCGCGCGCACGCGGCCGAGGGCGTGCTGTTTCGGGCGGTGGTCGAAACGGCGGCCAAACTCAACGATTGTCCGTCGCGCGCGTTTGCCGATCCGGCCGCTGAACTGCGGCAGCCATCGCGACAGGTCAAGAAAGTCCTGGAACAATTCGGAAAAGCCGCAGGACCGCCATGGCGCGCTGACGAGAAAGCCGCTGCCATCGCGGCCTGGGTGGCCCTCGCTATTCCATCTCGGCCTTCGAAACGGTGACGTCGAATTTCCACTCGTGATCTTTGTAGTAGAACGACACCAGTGACATAAACGGCTTTTTCAGCGGCTTGTTCATCCTGGTTTCGAAAAGCGGATAAAGATTTGTCGGCTCGTCGTAATGCCAGATCAACTCCGCCCGCCCAACCGTCGGCTCGTTCGGATGCCGTTGAAAGTTGCGGATGCCGTCGTATTTCTTGTAGCAGATCAATCCGCGAAAAGCCGGGCCGCGAAGGCTCGGCGATGTCCCGATGACGTGAAATCCCTTCTCGGCGATTTTTCCGATGTAGATCGAGCCGTGGTTGTCGTGCTTCTCCTCGACCGTGATGTATCCGGCGCGCGCGAGATTGTTGAGCGTGCGGACCGCCTTGTCGTCGAAATCGTCCTTCGGGTGTTGCTCGTCCCACCACACCTTCTGCGGCACCTCGGAATACACCGGCACGCGCGCGAACATGTAGGCGCGGAGGATCTGCTCGGCCTTCTGTGCCGTCAGCGGTTCCGGACGCTGGCACGCAACCAGTAGAAGCGCCGACAGGATTGCAAATCCTTGACTCGACCCACTGCGCATGTTATCCCCCGATGCTTCGCGACGACACCATAACGCGAGTGACGACTTGATCGAAAAAATCCTCGACAGCCTCGCCGGCCTGTGTCTTCGCCGAAGCAAACAGATCATCGTGGCGTCGGTGATCGTCGCGATCGCGGCGGTGATCGCCGGTTCGCGTCTGACCTTCGATCCCGACCTGCTCAACCTCATCCCGCAAAAAAACAAACAGGTCAACGATTTTCGAAAAGTGCTGCGCGACATGGGGACGATCGACTACCACATCGTGGTCGTGAACCTTCCGCCCGGCCGCGACGTCCACGACTACGAAACGTTGATCGAGGCCATCGCCGACGGCTATCGGAAGAATCCGCGAATCGAGGACGTCACGTATCGCATTCCGAATCCGCTCGACTTTGTCGAAGTGATTCTGCCTCGGGCGCTGCTGTTTCTCACGCCCGCGGAGTTGAACGAGGTTGCTGCCAAGCTTTCCGATGAAGGCATTCGTGAGTCGGTGGCGCGCAATCGTGCGCTGCTCGAGACGCCGCAAGCGTTCGCGCTCAAGCAGCTCGTGCAGTACGACCCGTTCAATCTCGCGCCGATTTTCATCCGCAAATTTCAGTCGGCCGGCGGCGGATTCAACCTGGACGCTTCCAGCGGCTACTACGTCTCGGCCGATCACTCGATGCTCCTCATGCTGATGAAGCCGAATCACCCTGCGCAGGATGTGCCATTCGCGAAGCAGCTGCTGGCGGAAGGAGCGGCCATCGAGCAGGAGGCGGTCAGGAATTTCCGAAAGGACGCGCCGCGCGATCTGCCGATGCCGGCGATCGATCACACCGGCGGCTACGAGATCGCGGTCGGCGATGCCGATCTCATTCGCCAGGACATCATCGCCAACGTCCTCGGATCTTTTTTCGGCGTGCTGGCGCTTTTTCTCTACGCATTTCGCCGCACCGCCTCGATCGTTTACGCCGGTGCGCCGCTGGCGCTCGGGCTCGCGCTGACGTTCGGAATCGCGGGCCTGGTTTACGGACAGCTCTCGCAGGCGAGTGCAGGCTTCGCAGCGCTCCTGGCGGGACTGGGCATCGATTTCATCACCGTGCTTTACGGCCGCTACGTCGATGAGCGCAATCGCGGGACGGATCTCGCTAGCGCCATCCGCACGATCATGCGAACGACGATGCCGGGCGTGTTCGTCGCCGCCATCACGACCGCCGGAACGTTCTACGCCTTTCTCGCGACCGATTTTCGAGGCATGACGCAGCTCGGATTTCTCACCGGCACCGGCATTCTCCTGTTCTTGTTGTGCGTCATGTTTCTGCTTCCGGCGCTCATCGTTTTTTCGGAACGCAAGGAAACCCGCAAATCGCCGAAGCTCTACTTGCACTCGTTTGGCGCCGGAAGATTGATCGACATCGCGGTGGCCAAGCCGGCCGTGACGATCGCGGTGTGGGTGGTCTTCATCGCCGTTTGCGGCGCGCTGTCAACCCGCATCCACTTCAGCGACAACATCCAGGATCTTCGTGCGAAAGGGAACCCGGGGGTGATCGTTCAATCGAGGATCACTTCGAAATTCGGGCAGTCCTTCGATTTCATGATGTACGTGACCGAAGGAAAGACGGTCGATGAGGTGCTCAACAAGACGTACGCCGCCGCGCGCGATCTCGATACGCTCATGCGCGACGGCACCATCGCGTCGTATCAGTCGATCTCCACGTTCTTGCCGCCGCTCCCGCAGCAGCGCGCGGTCATCGAACAGCTTCGGCGCGGCAAGGCGGATCGATTCAACGTCGCGCGCATTCAAAAGACATTTCAGGACGCGCTGACCGCGAGCGGTTTCCGCCCCGAGGCTTATGAAGACTACATGAGGTTGTTTTCGCAGGCTCTTTCACCGCAGCAGGCCGTGACAATTGAAAATCTGGGCGACAAAGATCTGATGAAACTGGCGACAAGATTCGTAAAGCAGATTCGCGGCGGATGGATGTCGGTGATCTACGTCTATCCGACCGGCGGCCGCTGGCCGCGAGAAGTTCCGCCGAAACTGATGGCGGTCGCCGATCGCCATCCCGGCGACGTGCTCACCGGCGTCAATCTCGTGAGTGGGACATTGCGTCGGATCGTCAAGGCTGACGCTACCCGTGCGACGATCATCGGGTTCATCGCGGTTTTCATTCTCATGTTCGCTAGCTACCGGACCGTGAAGATGACGGCGCTGACTTTCGTGCCATTCGTCGCCGGCGCGACCGGGATGTTAGGCCTGATGGCACTGCTGCATCTCGAATTCAACTTCATGAACATTTTCGTCGGCCTGATGATCATCGGTGTGGCCACCGACTACGCCATCTACATGCTGCAGCGCTACACCGAGAATCCGTCGACATTCCGCGATGCGGCGCACGAAACGGGCAAGGCCATCATCATGGCGGCCCTGACCGCGATCGTCGGCTACGGCTCATTTGCCATTTCGCACTATCCCGGTCTTCGCTCGATTGGTTATGCTTCGACATTCGGAATCGGCTTGAGCGGACTGGCCGCCATCACGCTGCTTCCGGCGATTCTCGTTTTGAATGAGGGGAAACGGCATGTCGATACCGGCGACACTGGAACATAACTTCATCCGCGGTCACGCGATCACAGGCATTGCGCTCGTGATCGCTGGCAGCGCCATCATCGCGCTGGCAGCGCAAATCGCGGTTCCGATTCCACTGACGCCCGTGCCGCTGAGTTTGTCGCCACTGGCTGTCCTCATCGTCGGTATCGTCCTCGGCTCGCGACGCGGCGCGGCCGCCGCGATTTTGTATCTGCTGGAAGGTCTTTCCGGACTGCCTGTCGGCGCGCAAGGACACGGCGGGCCGCTGTGGCTGATCGGACCGACGGCCGGCTATCTCTACGCCTATCCGCTGGCCGCATTCATCGCGGGTTGGTTTTCAGAAAGGGGCTGGGGCGCCAGCATGCAGCGCGCTTTCATCGCGATGCTCGTCGCGCTGGCAGTGATCTACGCCGGCGGCTGGTCGTGGCTCGCGATCCTCAGCGGACCGCGCGCAGCGTTCAACATGGCGGTCGTTCCGTTTGTGATCGCCGACATCATGAAGATCGTGATTGGCGCGGCGATCTTGCCGTACGCCCAGCGGCTCGTTGGTCCGTCATCCTGAGCCGCGAAGACGGCGAAAGGATCTCCGTCGGTTGAGATCCTTTCCCCGCTCTGCGGGGTCAGGATGACGCGAGCGTCAACTCGCCGCGGCAGGCGCCGGCTCAGGCTCGGGCAGCGGTTTCGACTCGCGACCGGCGCGCTCGGTGGTCTTCTGCTCGGCGGCACTGCGATCGAGCAGCGCCAGCTTCAGAACTTCTTCGACGTGCTCGACGAAATGGAACTGCATGTCGCGCTTGATCGGCTCGGGCACGTCGATCATGTCGCGCTCGTTGAGCTTCGGCAGGATGACCGTGCTGATCTTTGCAGCGCGAGCCGCGAGCACTTTCTCCTTCACGCCGCCGATCGGCAGCACATCGCCGCGCAGCGTCACTTCTCCTGTCATCGCGACGTTCCGTTTGACAGGACGGCCGGTGATCATCGAAATGATCGCGCTCGTGATCGTGATGCCCGCCGACGGTCCATCCTTCGGAATCGCGCCTGCGGGCACATGAATGTGCACGTCATGAATCTCGAAGTAATCGCTGGCAATCCCCTGTTCCTCGGAATGCGCACGCGCGTAGGTCAGCGCTGCTTGCGCTGACTCCTTCATTACATCGCCGAGCTGGCCGGTCAGCACGAGTTTTCCTTTTCCGCGGACCGCGATCGCTTCGATGAACAGAATGTCGCCGCCGACAGAGGTCCACGCCAGACCGGTCGCGACGCCGACCTGGTCGCGCTCGAGCAGCTCCTCCGCAAAATGCTTCATGGGGCCGAGGAACTTTTCGATGTTGCCGTCGGTGATGCGGTAGCTCTTCCGCTCTTTGCCTTCCGCCACTTCGACCGCGATCTTGCGACAGATCGTCCCGATCTCGCGCTCGAGATTTCGCAGGCCGGCTTCCTTCGTGTAGCCGGTCGTGATCTTCGTGATTCCGGAGTCGGTCCAGATGACCTCGGTCTCGGTGAT
>QHVX01000367.1:4279-4663 GCA_003222375.1 Acidobacteriota bacterium | reverse complement strand
GGATCGCGTAACCCATCACATAGCGGAACGATTTTCCCAATGTCCGTTCGGGAATCGCGGCAGTCTCTGTCATCCAATCAATCCGTTGCGAATGGCAGGAGCGCAGCGATGCGCGCGCGCTTGATCGCGTTCTGCAGCTTTCGCTGATGCAGAGCGCACGTTCCGGAGATGCGACGGGGAAGAATCTTTCCTCGCTCCGGGATGAATTGCTGCAGCGTCTTCACATCCTTGAAATCGATGTACTCGATTTTTTCGACGCAGAACTTGCAGACGCGTTTGCGGCGATAGAAAAACTTTTTCTTTCCGCCCTGCTGTCCACCCGGACCGCCCTGCTGGCCCGGCCGGCCCTCGCCCGGACCACTTCGTCTCATCTGTGTGGCCATC
>QHVX01000367.1:0-4219 GCA_003222375.1 Acidobacteriota bacterium | reverse complement strand
CGAGCTTCTCGGCGCGTTTGTGATCGAGATCCGTGCGCACGATCATGTGGCGCAGGATGCGATCGGAGTTCCTCATCCGGCGGTCGAGCTCGGAGAGCGAGCCATCGCTGTCGAACACGAAGAGGTGGTAGTTGCCTTCAGTGAACTTCTGGATGGGGTATGCGAGCCGGCGGCGCCCCCAGGCTTCCTCATTGGTGAGCTTTGCGCCGGTGCTTTCGGCGACGCGCTTGAAGTCAGTGATCAGCGACGCCGTTTCTTCCTCCGGAACCTGTGGAGAAAGAATGAACAGGACTTCGTAAGTCCTCATACATCCTCCTTCTGGCCTAGCGGGATCCCGCCGCGCGGGATCCAAGGAGCTGGCAAGTTGTAGGGGGGATAATAGTTGAGGCAGGAGGATTATTTCAGCGGGCTACCAGGCCATGAAGCGTCTTCAGGTATTCGAGGACGACGTCAGTACGGTCCGGAGCATGACGCCACCAGTGATCGGGATCGGGAGATTCGTATCGGGTCGGCCTCATGACGACGGTAAATGATCCCCGGGCTGCTCCGCGAAACAGACGAAAGGCGCGGCCAGTGTGATAGGGAGACGTGACGACGATGATGCGCTGATATTGATGACTACGAGCGTACTCGGCGACAAACTCCGCTTCCGCCAGGGTACTGTCGAGCGCGCGTGAAGCATCGATGATCATCGCCGGGGGGACCGACATCTGCACCAGAGCATCTCTTTCGATATCCAACCAGACCGGTATGTGCAAATGGAGTTGACGCAGCAAGCCGCTGGTCGCGATATCGGGTGCCCGCAGGAGCAAGATCCGGTCACTCCACCGTTCGCGAAATAGGCTGCCCGCCTCCAGAGCGCGTTCCAGCCGATACGAGCCGAGCACCACGATGAGATCGGCCCGGACGAGCGGATCGGAATGAATGAGCCGCCGGGCTGCGAACGGCATCGCAAGGCGCGCCGCGAAGATTAGTGCGGCGATGATGAGTACGCTGATAATGACCGCGCGGATGAAGTATTGGCGGGAAACCGCGATCGCTCTCCTCATCTCGGCAATCGCTTTCTCACTCCAGGTGACGATGCCGCCAGTGGCCGACGATTGGGGTCACGTGACGTACGCCGCGCGCTCTGTACGCGAGGGCACTCTCTGGCGTCAGCCGTTGCATCCGCGTGATATTCACTGGTCGCCGCTGTGGTTTCTCGTAAATGCAATCGCGTACTCACTTTCGCCTGGAACATTCGGGGTCGTGCCGCTCGCGTTCGTGAAAACTGCGGCGCTGATGGTATTGCTCATCGCCGCCTTCATCCTATTGCGGACCTTCTTCGTACGCTTCGAAGTGGCGACAGTGAGCGCATTGACTCTCGCATTTCATCAGGCCAGCGTCGCCGCGTTCTACCAATGGAAAGCAGCCGGAGGACTCTGCAGTTGTGCGGCCGGAGCTGGCGCAATAGTGCTCATCGTCAGGGACAAGCCGTTCTCGCGGCCATGCTTCTCGCGATTGCGCTCCTGTTCAAGGAAACAGCGCTCTGTTTCGGCGTTTTGGCAGCGTTGCTGCTCATCGGATCGATCGCATTTTCACGCGGCGATGCACGGCGCAACATGATCCAATCGACGATCCCCTCTGTCGCAGTCACCATCTTTTTTCTGGCTGTCCGAACCCTGACGGGCGCTTCGCTCCAACTGGAGACCGTCAGCCGTTATCGGATCGGCAATCCCGTCGCCTGGATCGTGAACGAGAGTTTGCTGATCGGCGCTGCAGTCTCGCCGGTGAGCACGCTGTGGTGGTTCGATGCGTTGCACGCGAGGCATTGGTTGCAGGTCGCGATCTACTTCGTCATTACGCTCGTGTTCTCGATTTTGACGGTCGTTGCAATCGCTCGCATGTGGAACGGCAGTCAACGCCCTCTTGCGATCTGTATTCTCGGATTGATTTCTGCCGGTTTTCCAGTCGTACTGTTGAATCACGTCAGCGAGACTTATGTCGCCCCGGCGCTCTTCTGGTACTCGATGCTGCTGGGGATCACTCTGCAGAGTATGTTGCGAATTGCCGCAGACCATCCGATTCCTGCACTCGCTGTGTTAGGCATCTTCTTGAGCCTTCATGGATTCGGTTTTGCCGACAAAATCAGCCATATGCGGAAGACGGCCGACAGCGAAGTCGCCGCTATGGAAAGATCGATTGCTCCCCTGCGCGCCATTCCTGATGGCTCACGTGTGATCGTCGAAAACGCAGACGCTCCGCTTCCCACGAACTATTCGGTTTATCGCGAGTTCAATCCGTCGGACGCCCTTCAATTCGGCCTGGTCCGTCAACAGCGCCATGTGCAGGTCATCGATGCACGTCGACGCGACGCGCAATACATCGTGAGAGCCGGGAGCAATATCAGCATCATCGAAACAGAGCACGGAAAAGAGCGGCGGTAATTCGTCGCCGAAGAGGCCTCCTCCGGAAATCGACCCAGCCATCGACGCAGTACAGCCGCGACTCCGAAATCGTTCCGGGAGATGAGCCGTGTGATTGGACGACGTAACCGGCCGGATCGCCTAACCCGACGCGATCGCCGACGCCGCGAAGAAAATGCCAAACCCGTTCCGCGGGCCAGGTGGCGTAATCGATTGTGAAAGTTTTTTGCGACGGCAGAGGCTCGTGCGTGGCGAGGCGTTCATTCTGTGGAGTTCGCACGTCACGGCCGGCGGTGAGGTCGGCGATCGCTTGCGTGAGCAATTCGCCGCCCAGCGCAGCCAGGCGCGCCTTCAATGCCGATGCCGGAAGTCCTCGCTCGAGAGGAATCCGTCCCTGGGCAACGATGTCGCCCGCGTCCACCTCTTCGCTCATCCAATGGATCGTGACGCCCGTGTCGCGGTCGTCAGCGAAGTAAGTCCAGAAAACAGGATCGGCGCCGCGGTGGCGCGGCAGCAGGGAAGGATGCACGTTGAGACAACCATGCCGCGGCAACGCAAGAAGAGTTGGCGGCAGGATGTGAGGAAAAGACGCCACGACGAAGAGATCGGGGTCGATGCCGCCGATCAAAGGAATGAGCCCGTCCGCCCGGTAGCGAATCGCGCGGAGTTTGTGGCGCGCGATCACATGCCGCATCTCGCGTGAAAGGCGCCAAATCGCCGCTCGCCTGATCAGTCCTTTCAGTCCAGAGGCCTGAATCTCCGGCAGAATCACCGACGCAACTACATTCGTGGAAGCGAGAGCGTCGAGGATGCGTGCGGAGTAGACGCTGCCCGAACCGAAATAGACGACCCTCATCGTCTCCGGAGATTATTCTCGCCGAGTCTTGTGGCGCGGTATTCGTCGACTGCCGACGGATGCATCGCCTCGCGGGCGTACGCAGCAATCGCAAGCCATGCAGAGTAGACGGCGAAAGCGCCGCGACGGACGGCCGTATCCGTCAGCCAATACTTTCGCCACAGCTGCGAGAGGCGTCCGTGATGTCCGCTCAGTCGGGCAGTGCGATCTGGAATGACCCACCGGTCGAGGAAGTGACGTTTCCCGCTTCTAAGCAGCGATTCGGAAACAGCGCGAAGGTCATCCGTCGCGATATCAGGAAATAACTGCATGACGATTTGCAACGAGGAGTAGACAGAGGCCTCCACTCTCCAGCGTTTTGCGATCGCCGCGATTTGGTCAATCGTCTCGGCGTGCATTCGCAGCATCAACCATAGATCGACAAAGCGGCCGATCGGCGACGCCAGCTCATCCTTCCCAATGTTCAACATGTGCACGACCGGCATGTGAGCGATAGATGGACAAGCGACACGCAGTGAACCTGCGTTGATCTCCACGCGGTCCGCCCAAAGCTCTTCATAGTCGACGCTCGCCCGAACGCGGTGACCGAAGCTGCGATGAATCTCCACGCGAACTTCTCCGACGTCGACGCCGATTTCGAAATAGCCCGGCGCCCACATCAGACCGTGTCCGGAGCGTACAGGCGGATATCCCGCCTCCCTTAGATTCATTAAGACCTTCTTCAAGGATCGCGGCGGCACATAGACGTCGATGTCGAGCGCCATTCGCAATTCAGGGCGTGAGTACAACCTGTACCGATAGTCGAAACCCTTGAAGAAGAGACACTCCTCGGCGCCGGCGATTTCGACGAATCTGCGAGCCGCTTCGTGCTGCAGCCGCGCGCGCTCGACGAGAAGCATTCTGACTGCGTTCGCTTTCTGCAAGCCGGCGGCAACCTGCGGGGGCGTCCGCGGATCCG
>QHVX01000036.1:3111-13484 GCA_003222375.1 Acidobacteriota bacterium | reverse complement strand
GAAGAAGATCACTGTCGAAGTGAAGGGCGAGATCCTGGAGCTGAAGGACACCATCAACACGATGGTCGACCAGCTCAACTCGTTCGCGTCCGAAGTCAGCCGCGTTGCGCGCGAAGTCGGCACGGAAGGGAAACTCGGCGGGCAGGCGCAGGTCAAGGGCGTCGGCGGCACGTGGAAGGACCTCACCGAAAACGTGAACATGATGGCCTCGAATCTGACCAATCAGGTGCGCGGCATCGCGAAGGTCGTCACGGCAGTCGCGAACGGAGTCCTCAAGCAGAAGCTGACGGTGGAGTCACGCGGCGAGATCGCGGAGCTCGCGAACACGATCAACGACATGATCGACACTCTCGCGACTTTCGCGGATCAAGTCACGACCGTGGCGCGCGAAGTGGGCGTCGAAGGAAAGCTGGGCGGACGCGCGAACGTTCCGGGCGCATCGGGCACATGGCGCGATCTCACCGACAACGTCAATCAGCTGGCCGCCAATCTGACCACGCAAGTGCGCGCGATCGCCGAAGTCGCGACGGCAGTGACGACAGGCGACCTGACGCGATCGATCGCAGTGCAGGCGGAGGGCGAAGTCGCATCGCTGAAGGACAACATCAACGAGATGATCCGCTCGCTGCGCGAGACCACGCTGCGGCAAAACGAGCAGGATTGGCTCAAGACCAACCTCGCGAAGTTCACGCGGATGATGCAAGGGCAGAAGAACCTCAGCACCGTTTCGCAGTTGATCCTCAGCGAGCTCGCGCCGGTGGTCGGGGCCGCGCACGGCGTTTTCTACATCATGGATGCGCCAAAGGATGGAGAGGCGCGACTCAAGCTGGCAGCGACGTATGCATACAAAGAGCGAAAGAATCTCTCGAAGGAATTCCGCATCGGCGAGGGCATCGTCGGTCAGGCGGCGTTCGAGAAGCAGCGCATTCTGCTGTCGAACGTCCCTGACGACTACGTTCAGATCACCTCCGGCCTCGGCCAAGCCAAGCCGCTCAACATCATCGTGCTGCCGATCCTCTTCGAAGGTCAGGTTTACGCCGTGATGGAGCTGGCCTCGTTCACGCGCTTCACGGAAACCTATCAGGCGCTGCTCGATCAGCTCATGGAATCGATCGGCATCGTGCTCAACACCATCCAGGCCAACATGCGGACCGAAGAGCTGCTGGCGCAATCGCAGACGCTTGCCGAAGAGCTGCAGTCGCAGCAGGAAGAATTGACCGAGACCAACAAGCGGCTCGAGCAGCAGGCGAAGTCGCTGCAGGCGTCGGAAGAATTACTGAAGACCCAGCAGGAGGAATTGCAGCAGACGAACGAGGAGCTCGAAGAGAAAGCGGCCTTGCTCACGACGCAAAACGAAGAAGTCGAGCAGAAGAACCGCGAAGTGGAGATGGCCAAGCGGCAGGTCGAAGACAAAGCGCACCAGCTCGCGCTGACGTCGAAGTACAAGAGCGAGTTTCTCGCCAACATGTCGCACGAGCTGCGCACGCCGCTCAACTCGCTGCTCATTCTCGCGAAGCTGCTGGCCGACAATCCCGATCAGAACCTCAGCGAGAAGCAGATGGAGTTCGCCAGGACGATCCATTCGTCGGGACAGGATCTGCTGACGCTCATCAACGAGATCCTCGATCTGTCGAAGATCGAGTCCGGCATGATGACCGTCACCCTGGGCGACATCAGTTTCCGCGATCTCGCCGTTACGTTCGAACGCACATTCGGACAGGTCGCGCAGGATAAGCGTCTCGACTTCAACATTGAGCTCGCTCCCAATCTCCCGCCCGCGATTCACACCGACGGCACGCGCCTGCAGCAGGTGCTGAAGAATCTGATCGGCAACGCGTTCAAGTTCACAGACAAGGGTGGAGTCACATTCCGCATCGAACGCGTCAATGGCGGATGGACACCCGGACACGCAACACTCGATCGCGCCTCGAGCGTCATTGCCTTGGCGGTCAGCGACACCGGCATCGGCATCGCGAGCGAGAAGCAGAAGGTCATTTTCGAAGCGTTCCAGCAGGCCGACCAGTCGACCACCCGCAAGTTCGGCGGCACCGGCCTCGGACTGTCGATCAGCCGCGAGCTGGCGCGCCTGTTAGGCGGAGAGATCCGCGTCGCGAGTCAACCAGGCGTGGGCTCGACATTCACGCTGTACCTGCCGCAGAGCTACGTCATGCCGACGCAGCAGCGCACTCTCGAGCAGCGCATGCCGGAGGTTGTGGAAAGTGGTGCGCGCGATGTGGGGCCGGCTCTTAGCGGGCCCGCTCCGACTGAGAGTCGGAGCCACATCGACGACGACCCTGTCGTCGTCATCGAGGAGCAGGTCGCCGATGATCGCGACAAGATCAAGCACGGCGACCGCGTCGTGATGATCGTCGAGGACGACATCAACTTCGCGCGCATCCTGCTCGATATGGCGCGCGACAAAGGATTCCGCGGCATGATCGCAACCCGCGGCGAAACGGCCATCGCGTTGGCGAAGCGCTATCACCCCGATGCCATCACCCTCGACATTGCCTTGCCCGACATGGAAGGTTGGACGGTCCTCGATCGCCTGAAGCACGACAAGGCGACGCGGCACATTCCCGTCCACATCATTTCGGCCGACGAAGAGAGCGCACGCGGACTGAAGTTAGGCGCGTTCGCGCAAATTCAGAAGCCGGTCACCAAGGAAGCTCTGGACGACGCGTTCGCGAAGATCAAAGGCTTCGTCGAGCGGCCTAACAAGTCGCTGCTGGTCGTCGAAGACAACGAGACGCAGCGCAATGCCGTTGCCGAGCTCATTGGCGGCGAAGGCGACGTCGAGATCACCACAGCCTCGAGCGGCCAAGAAGCGCTCGAGATCCTTCGCGAGCGCCGCTTCGACTGCATGGTCCTCGACCTCGGATTGCCCGACATGAACGGATTCGAATTCATCAACCGCATGAAGAACGATCTGCACATCGACGACATCCCGATCGTGGTCTACACCGGCCGTGACCTGAGCAAACGCGAGGAGACCGAGCTGAAGCGAATGGCCGAGGCCATCATCATCAAAGATGTGCGCTCGCCCGATCGCCTGCTCGACGAGACCGCGCTGTTCCTGCATCGCGTCGAAGCAAGTCTGCCCGAGCACAAGCGGCAGATCCTCGAGCAATTGCACGAATCCGATCCTGTGCTGGCGGGCAAGAAGGCGCTGATCGTCGACGACGATATGCGCAACCTCTATGCGCTCACCAGCCTGCTCGAGCGGCACAAGATGCAGGTCCTCTACGCCGAAAGTGGCGCGGAGGGCATCGATGTATTGAAGAAGCATCCTGAAGTCGACGTCGTGCTGATGGATGTGATGATGCCGGAGATGGACGGCTACGAAGCGATGCGCCGTATCCGCGCCACGGATGAATTCAAGAATCTGCCGATGATCGCGCTGACTGCCAAAGCCATGAAGGGCGATCGCGAAAAATGCATGGAGGCCGGAGCGAGCGACTACATCATCAAGCCCATCGACGCGCAGCAGTTGGTCTCATTGTTGCGGGTTTGGCTGTACCGGTAAGCGGGGATTATGCCCGGGACCCTCGAAACTCGCGTCGATGAACAGGAGAAGCTCGATCTCCAAGCCATCGAGATCAACTTGCTGACCGAGGGGATCTATCACCACTACGGCTTCGATTTTCGCGACTACTCGCAGCCGTCGCTGAAGCGCCGAATCTGGAAGCGCATTTACGCCGAAGGTCTCAGCACGATCTCAGGTCTGATCGAAAAAGTCCTGCACGATCCGGCGTGCATGGAGCGGCTGCTTCTCGACCTTTCGATCAATACGACGTCGATGTTTCGCGATCCGACCTTCTATCTCGCCTTTCGCCAAAAAGTCGTCCCAATGCTGCGTACGTATCCGTTTGTCCGGATCTGGCATGCCGGATGTTCGACGGGTGAGGAGGTTTATTCGATGGCGATGCTGCTCTTCGAGGAAGGCCTCTACGACCGCTGCCGCATTTACGCGACCGATATCAACGAGGCGGTGTTGCAGCGCGCGAAGGAAGGAATCTTTCCGATCAGCTCGATGAAGGAGAACACCAGCAATTACATCGCAGCCGGCGGATCGGGAACCTTCTCCGAATACTACGTCGCGAAATACGATTACGCGATTTTTCGTCCCTCCTTGCGCGAGAACGTCGTCTTTGCGCAACACAATCTCGTCACCGACGCCAGCTTCAATCATTTCAATGTCATCTTCTGCCGCAACGTGCTGATCTACTTCAACAGCGCGCTGCAGGAGCGCGTGCAGAAGCTCTTTCTCGACAGCTTCGAAAATTTCGGAATCCTGGGCCTCGGGAAAAAGGAGACGGTCAGGTACACCAGCGTCGCCGACAACTACCAGATCATCGATGACGAAGAGAAGTTGTACCGGAGGATCCGGTGACGCCGGAATTGATCGTCGTCGGCTGCTCGCTGGGCGGCATGCACGCGCTCGAGAAAATCCTCAAAAAGCTGCCACAGGATTGCCGTGTCCCGATTGCCGTCGCGCAACACCGCCATCGCCGGTCTAACGAAGGTCTGCCGGCATTTCTGCGACGTTCGACGCACATGAACGTGGTCGACGTCGAAGACAAACAGTGGATCGAGCCCGGCAAGGTCTATCTCGCGCCGGCGGACTATCATCTGCTCGTCGAGAAGGGCGAATTCAATCTGTCTGTCGATGAGGTCGTGCGGCACTCGCGGCCCTCGGTCGATGTCTTGTTCGAGTCGGCGGCCGAGGCCTATGGTCCGAATCTCATCGGCATCGTGCTGACCGGCGCGAACGAAGACGGCGCCGCGGGCGCGCAACGGATCAAACAGCGCGGCGGCACCATCATCGTGCAGGATCCGAAAACAGCGCAGTCGCCGACAATGCCGGAGGCCGTCATCGCGACGGGAGTCGTGGATCAAATCTTGAATCTTGAAGGGATTGCGGCGTTTCTCGCTGACCGCTGCCGTGTAGCGCTGACACCATGACTGACGAACGCGTCAATATTCTTCTGGTCGATGATCAGAGCGCGAACCTGCTCGCTCTGGAGTCGATCCTGGCCGACATGGACCAGAACCTTGTCAAGGCTGAGTCGGGTCGCCAGGCGCTGCGGGCGCTGCTGGAGCGTGAATTTGCGGTGATCCTGCTCGACGTGCAGATGCCCGATCTGAACGGATTCGAGACCGCCGGCCTGATTCGCGAGCGCGACAAATCGCATGACACGCCGATCATTTTTTTGACCGCGATGAGCCGGAACGAGACCAGTGTGTTCCGCGGCTACGAGCTCGGCGCGGTCGACTACATCTTCAAGCCGTTTCATCCCGAGGTTTTGCGCGCCAAGGTCAGCGTGTTCGTGGAGCTCTTTCGGAAACGCGAAGCGATCAAGCGTCAGGCGCAACAGCTCCGGCAGTTGAGCCGCCAGAACGAATTGATTCTGAAAGCGGCGGCCGAGGGGATTTTCGGCGTCGATCTGATGGGCATTTCGACATTCGTCAATCCGGCCGCGGCCGGGATGATCGGCCGCGATCCGGAGGATGTCACGGGGCGCGATATTCACTCAGTGCTGCATCCGTCCGTCCCCGGCGTCGCGACCTGCGACGAGCGTCAATGCTCGTTGTACAACGCGCTGCATGGACAGCGGCCGCGCGATGAAGTCGAGGCGACATTCTTCCGCGACGACGGCACGAGTTTTCCGGTCGAATTTCACGTCTCGCCGATCCAGGATGAGAGCGGCAACTCCCTCGGATCGGTGATCACGTTCCGCGACGTCACCGAGAAGCGCGCGGCGGCCCAGGCGGCCGAGAATGAGCGGCGCTACCGCGAAGCAGAAGCGCAGAATCGCGCGAAGGACAATTTCCTGGCCACGCTTTCACACGAATTGCGCACGCCGATGACATCGATTCTCGGCTGGGTGCAGTTCCTCCGCGGCGGCGACTACGACGGTGAAGAGTTGAAAGAAGCGCTGGAGATGATCGAGTCGAGCGCCAAGCTGCAGAAGCGTCTCATCGACGACATGCTCGACGTCTCCCGCATCGTCCTCGGCAAGTTCTATGTCGAGCTGCGGCCGACCCATCTGACGCAGATCATCGAAGCGGCCGTCACGACCGCACGGCCTAACGCGGCCGAACGCGGTGTCCGTCTGACGTCCGACATCGAGCCGATCGAAGATCTGGTCGAGGCCGATGGAGCGCGCATGCAGCAGGTGATCGGAAACATCCTTTCGAACGCGATCAAGTTCACGCCGCCGGGCAGGCAGGTCGATCTGCAACTGCATCGCGTCGATGGTCACGTTCGCATTCGCATTCGCGACGAAGGCGACGGCATCGATCCCGCGTTTCTGCCACACGTCTTCGAACGCTTGCGGCAGGGCAGCGGCTCGAGCAAGCGCAGTGGTCTTGGACTGGGACTCGCGATCGCGCGTCACATCGTCGATCTGCACAACGGCGAGATCACCGCCGAGAGCGACGGCCTCGGAAAAGGATCGACGTTCACGGTCACGCTTCCGCTGCTGCAACAGCAGCAGCTTCCCTTTACCGATCCGTCCGAAGCCACGCGCGGCGCAATCGCGTAAGGGCTCGTTACTGTTGCGCTTGCTCTTGACGGGCAGCCGGCGTGCAATGTTATTTGCATCATAACGAAGGAGCCTCAGCTTGAAGAAACGCAAAAGCCGCCAACCGATGACGAGAGCTGATCAAGGACGCCATCAACGCGATGTCGATCCCCTCATTCTGCGATCTCTCCACGCGCTTTTCATGCAAGCGCCGGCGATCATTTGCGTGTTGCGCGGCCCGGAACACATTTTCGAGCTTGTCAATCCCGCGTATCAGCAAATTTTCAAAGGCCGGCGACTCCTCGGTCTAACGGTCCGCCAAGCCCTTCCCGAATTCGAGGGACGCGGTTTCTTCGAGATCCTCGACCATGTCTACGAAACCGGCGAGGCGTATAGCGCCCGCGAGGCTCGCGGCGTGCTCGATGGCGAAAGATTCTTCAATTTCATCTATCAGCCGATGCACGCTGACAATCGAAAGGCCGAAGGAATCATTGTGTTCGCCTTCGATGTAACGGCTGAGGTTCAGGCGCGGCGCCAGGGCGATGAGCGACTCCGGGAAACGGAACAGATGTTTCGCCTCCTCGTTGAATCGGTCCAGGACTACGCGATCTTCATGCTCGATACTGACGGCCGCGTGGCGTCGTGGAATTCAGGCGCACGGCGGATCAAAGGTTACGAGCCGGAAGAGATCATCGGACAGCACTTCTCGATTTTCTATCCCGCGGACGATATTCGCTCCGGCAAACCGGAGCAGCTCCTCGCGCAGGCGCGCACGCTCGGCCGAGTCGAGGATGCGGGCTGGCGCGTACGCAAAGATGGATCGAGATTCTGGGCCGATGCCGTGATCACCGCCGTTCAAGGCGTCGACGGCGATCTTCGCGGCTTCGCGAAGGTCACGCGCGATGTGACCCAGCGGCAGAAGAGTGAAGAGACGGAGCGCGCTCTGGCTGTGGCCCAGGAGGTCAACCAGGCGAAAGACGAGTTCCTGGCGGTGATCTCGCACGAGCTGCGCACGCCACTGACTTCGATCCTCGGCTGGGCGCGCATGCTGCGCATGGGTGGCCTCGATGAACAGACGACGCAGGAAGCGCTCAATGCCCTCGAGCGCAGCGCTCAGGCTCAGGTCCACCTCATCGAAGATCTGCTGGATGACACTCGAATCAAGGCCGGCAAGCTTCAGTTGACGAAGCGTCCGATCGAAATCAAGTCAATCGTGGAGTCAGCGCTCGCCGATCTTGCGCCCCAGGCGGCTACCAAACGCATTCATTTGAGCTCGGAGTTGGAATGCGGATCGTGCTCGATCGTCGGCGATCCAACGCGCCTGCAGCAGGTCGTCTGGAATGTCGTCTCCAACGCGATCAAATTCACTCCGGAAGCCGGCAGCATCGTCGTGCGGCTGGAGCGTATGGGATCGAACGCGCGCATCGAAGTTCGCGACAATGGCCGTGGTATCGAGCCGGCTCTTCTGCAGCAGCTCTTTCAACGTTTTCGCCAGGGCGACGCGGCTTCAGGCCGCAAAGCTGGAATCGGTCTGGGCCTTGCGATCAGCAAGTATCTCGTCGAACAGCACGCCGGGACCATCAAAGGCGCCAGCGACGGACCAGGAAAGGGCGCCACGTTCACGATCGAGCTTCCGTTGACAGTTGAGGCTTCCGACGAGTTCACGCTGCGGGAGCCGAATCGCGCCGAAGACCTCCCCGATCTGTCGGGAATTCGCGTTTTGATCGTCGAGGATGAGGCAGACAATCGCGATGTGCTGTCAAAGGTCCTCGAACGCTGCGCCGCCGAGGTGCATTGCAGCGTGACTGCGGAAGAAGGTCTCGACGCTGTGCAGAACTGGCGTCCCGACGTGATCGTCTGCGATATCGCTCTTCCCGGAGTTGACGGCTGCGAGTTCATCAAGCAGGTGCGCAGTCGCTTCGCGACGCCTGCGCTCGCCTTGACAGTGTTCGGGTCTTCAGAAGAAGAGGACCGCGTTCGCGCATGCGGCTTCGAAGTCTTCCGTCAGAAACCGATCGAGCCCGCCGACCTGGCGCACGAGATCGTGCGGCTTTCCGGTCGCGGAAACGCGTCTAGCGCTCCTTTTTCTTAGCTTGTATTTCCTCGAGAGGGGTCGGTTCGACCTTTCCGCCCTTCGATTTGAGCAGCGCCGCGACTTCGTCGTGATGCCCGCGAATGGCTTCGGCCAGCGGCGTAGAGCCGTTGTCGGCCATGGAATTGATCTCGGCTCCGTGCGCAAGAAGCAGCTCGATGAGGTCAGCGCGGCCCAAAATCGCCGCTTCGTGCATGGGGGTGAAACCCTTGGCCTGACGTACCAGCACGTCCGCTCCATGCTCGATCAGCAGTTTGGCAACGTCGTACTGCCCGGTGAGCAGCGCCGTCTGCAGCGGAGTGTTGAGGAACCGTGACTTCGCGCGAACGTTGACCTCCGCGCCTTTACGAATCAGCAGCTCGGAATTGGCAACATTTCCGCCAAAGGCTGACATGTGGAGCGCCGTCCAGCCGAAGTTGTTCGGCCGCCTCACGGCCTCCGGATCGTCGCGCAACATCGCCTCGAGCTGCTCGGGGGTGCCGAGGGCGGCGGTCTCGTAGACATCGAGCTTCGGACTGCGCGCCAGGATCGCCTGCAGCGCGTCGTTCTTCTTTGGATCCATGAAGCCTTCGCCATTGACAAGCTTGAAGAGCGCGGTGGTGACCTCGCTCCTGACGGGTTTCACATCGGCGGTGAGAGCGGCGGCAAGAATGATTGCAAGCATGCCTACAAAGTAGGCGCTCTGCTGCCAATGCGCATGTGCCGGATGGCCTATTCGACCGTGCGCGCGACTGTGGCATCCTTCCGTCATGCCTCGAATTCTCGAGATCGCGGGACTGATCGTCTGGTTCATGGTCGGCCTGCCAGTCCTCATTCAAGGAGGAGCGAATTCGACGTCGTTGACGATCGGATGGGCGATCGCCTACCTGTTGTTCGGTGCGCTCTTCATCGCCGATTTCCGATGGCCGCGATTGTCGCTTCTGGCGATGCAGGCCGCCTGTGTCATCGTCGTCGTTGCGATTCTTTGCGACGGCTTTGAGGGAACACTGCTGGTGTTGATCGCGATACAGCTCGGCGCGCGCGTCGACCGCAAAACCGGATTGATATGGATCGCTGTCCAGACCGCCCTTCTCGCCGCCGCGATCGCGTTTCACTGGACCGGCCGCTCTTCCTTTCTCCTCACCCCGCCGTATTTCGGATTTCAGCTTCTGGCGTTCTTCACGTTCCAGATCGTCGAGCGGGAAGCGCGCATGAAAGAACGTCTCCGCATCGCGCAGGACCTTCACGATTCCCTCGGGCATCATCTGACGGCGCTGACCCTGAATCTCGAATCGGCGCTTCGGAGGGAAGGCGCGGAAGCACGCGCGGATGTCGAGAAGGCGCAATCGCTCGCGCGCGGACTGCTCGCCGACGTGCGCGAGATCGTGGCCGACAACGAGCCGGTCGATGTGGAAGCCTCGCTCAAAGAGCTGGCGACCAACGTTCCGCGGCCGCGCGTTCATCTGCAGGTTGAAGAGGGACTGACGCTCAGTCACGTCATCCTTCGTTGTGCGCAGGAGATTGTGACCAATGCGGCGCGGCATTCAGCGGCTGAGAATCTTTGGATCACAATCGAGCGCAGCGGCGGACATCTGCAGCTTCGCGCGCACGACGATGGGCGAGGGAGCGTCGGATCGCCGGAAGGGTTTGGGTTGCGCGGCATGCGGGCGCGCGTCGAGGCCGCCGGCGGCGAGCTGCAGATCGTCAATCAGCCCGGACGCGGATCCGGCGTGATCGCGATTCTGCCGTGATTCGCGTTTTCATCGCGGACCATC
>QHVX01000036.1:0-3011 GCA_003222375.1 Acidobacteriota bacterium | reverse complement strand
GCGGCCCGACGTTCTGCTGCTCGATGTCCGAATGCCCAAAAAAAGCGGAGTCGATGTTTTGCGCGAGCTTGCTGCCGCGAACGCGCTGCCGCCGACGCTGATCCTGACGACGTTCGAAGACAGCGCCGTCGTTCTCGAAGGCGTCCGCGCCGGCGCCCGCGGCTTCATGTTGAAGGATGTCTCGTACGAGCAGCTCATCCACGCGATTCATGCGATCGCGGCCGGTGAGACGCTCTTTCAACCGGCGATCACGCACCGGCTTTTGCGCAACGTGGCCGCCGCCGCTCCGCGCGGCGAGCAATCCGAGCTGACCGATCGCGAGCGCGAAGTCGTCCGCCTGATGGCCGGCGGCTACAGCAACAAAGAGATCGCTCACGCCCTCGGCACCGCCGAGGGGACGATCAAGAATCACGTGTCGAACATTCTTTCCAAGCTTGGCGTGCGCGACCGCACGCGCGCGGTCCTCAAGGCTTTGGAATCGGGTTTACTTTGATAGGGTTGAGTGTCTGAGCCACTTTGGGGAGTCGCCAAGTGGTAAGGCATCGGTCTTTGGAGCCGACATTCGGTGGTTCGAATCCACCCTCCCCAGCCACCCTTGGTCAGCGGCGCGACGGCTTCCGGCTCGGCTGAAAGTGAAGCGGATCGCGAAGGCTTTGCAGGATTCGGTAATAGAAAAGGACTGTCGGCCGGGCGTCCGCCGGAAACGGTATGCGACGAAGGAGCTCAATCTCTTCCGGCGTCGCGCTGGAGCTGAGTTTCGGATCGCGCAGAAACGCTTGCAGGCCTGACTCCTCACGTCCAAATTTTCCATTCGTCTCCTCGCGAAAGGCGAATCTCCGCGTCGTTCTGTCAGTCAGTTCAATTTCGAGCGTGAAGTCGTCGAGATCATAGTTCCACGAGCGAATGAGGCGGTCCAGAAAGGGAGAGAAATCGCCAACGGAGGCGCGCGGGTCGCTTTCCAGGAGGTCGATCACGCCGACGCGCATTTCGCGATAACTGAAGCTATTTTTTTTCGCAATGGACCGAACCCACACGTCGTCGCGCGCGTGGGCGCGTGCCTCGCTGCGCACGACCTCGATCAGGGTCCGAGTCACGAGCTGTTCCAGCTCGCCGAACGGCTGTCGCTCGAAAATGGCTTGCATCTGCTGCCGATAGGCCGGACGGCACTTGCGCAAAACGAGCTCGCGCATCGGGCCGAAGCGGGCCGGCGGGATTTGCTGCCATTTATGGTCGAGCGCCTCATGATGCTCGAGGGCAGCCAGACGCGCCAACTCTTCGGCCGGTAAGCCGAGGATGCGGCTGATCTTGTCGTACAGATCGGTGCGGTTTGGCAGGGGAGGAAGTTTCTTGCGCCCCAAGAGCTGCGAGATGTACGACTCAGTCACCTCGGCTTGATTCGCGAGCTCGCGTTGATCCAGTCCCTGCTCTTCGAGCTTCTGCCGAACGACGAACGCAAAGTCCATGACTTAACCAAATTGATTATACAGCCATTGCATTCATCGTACAGCTTGACAAAGTTAGTAAAGCGCCTTACGATGTCGACGCTACAAGAAAGAGGAATCAAGAATGTTTGCTCGTAACGTTACACTGCATGTGAAGCCCAATCAGGTGAAGGAAGTGAATTCGAAGATCGACAAGGAAATCCTTCCCATTCTCCGCAAGGCGAATGGCTTCCGCGATCTGATCACCATGTCCCGCGAGAACGATGAGACGATCGGCATCTCGCTATGGAACACCAAAGAGCAGCTGGATACGTACGCCAAGGACACGTATCCTCAGGTGGCCAAGCTTCTCGAGCCGTTCATCACCGGCGTCCCGGAAGTTCGCACCTACGAAGTCGCGTCCTCGACCAGCCACAAGTTCGTGGCAGCGTAGTTCCATCGATCCATGGAAAAGGGCGGCGCGAGCCGCTCTTTTTTTCAACAGCGCGAAAATTCTCCAATGACGAGGTAAAAGATGAGAACCAGGACTCTTTCGGCGTTCTGTCTCGGCCTCCTCCTGCTCCTGGCCACCCGTCTGGCAGCCGAGGAGTCGAAGAGCCCTGGTGAACTGCTGACGCGATATGTTGCCGAGCTGCGGGCGACACCCGACGATCAGGCTCTCCGCGAAGAAATCATCCGATTGGAGTTGACGCTCAATCCCGCGCCGACGATTCCTGAGGAGGCGACACAGTATTTTGTGACGGCCCGGACTTTTCAAAAGGAAGGGGACGCCATCATCGGTTACGAGCTCGCGACATCAGCTCATGAATTTGCCATCGCAGCCTACAAGCAGGCGCTTTTGATCGCTCCGTGGTGGGCTGAGGCCTACGACGGCCTGGCTGTTTCCCTGGAGTCGACCGGCCGGGTCGCCGATGCTGCCAACGCACGTCGATTGTCGGGGGCCGCGCGACGTTAGTTGCGCATCCCTTCCGCCACCCTTCCACCCTTATATCTGTTGTGGTAGGATAGCTTCCTCCCAACGGGCGCGCTCGATACTGCCTCGCAGGCGAGCGGATGAAAGCCGGGACTTCAGCAACCGGACTTTATCCAGAGAGAGGTAGTTATGAAGAGCGCACGATTGTTTCTCGGTCTCTCGCTTCTGGTCGTGACGTCGTCCTTCGCCGGAAGCGCTTCAACCATCAACACCAACAACATCACAGCTTCGGTCGCGCCCAAATGCACGATCGGCGGCCGCTCGATCAGACCGGGACGGTTTCGATCAACTGCACCAAAGGCACGAGCGGCGTGGTCTCGCTCAACCTGGGCGTCAATGCGTCGGGTGCTGTCAGGCGGATGCAGGACACCGGAGCGGCCGGCAATTACCTGACGTACGAGATCTACAGCGACGCCGGCCGGACCACGGTGTGGAATGCGGTAGGTACCGTGTCGCTCGGACCGTCCGCTTCGAAGAACACCGCGCTTTCGGCGACGGCCTATGGCCGCGTTACGGCAGGGCAGGACGCGCAAGCCGGCGCGGCCGGGCTGAACTATCAGGACACGATCGTCGCGACTGTCACTTTCTAACGCGGC
>QHVX01000035.1:554-27401 GCA_003222375.1 Acidobacteriota bacterium | reverse complement strand
CCTTTGACGGGCGTACCATTCCTGGCAACCATTACAACCGACGCCAACAGTCAGGGCACTGTAGCCCTCGTCCTCGGCGCAACGACGTTGCCTGCCGCAACAATCGGCGACGGCAGTATGACCATCGCCGACATGGGAGATTAGTTTGGCTCAGTAGAGGCGCACCTGACCTGCGCCTCTACTGATATTCTCATTCTGTTGTACAGCGAACTGCAGATCGAGCGCATCGAAGAGACGATCGCGACGCTCGAGCGACGCATCGGCGAGCGGTTCCCCGGATCGGGTCTGAGCCGCGTCAGCGCCGAATTATTGCGTTTGGCCAAAGAATCCGAGAGTGTCGTTGAACGTCTTCGCCGCCCCATCTGGATTCTTCGCGCCGGCACGATCCTGGGAATCGCCGGCATCGTCGGAATCACGATCGCGCTGTTGCTGGTCGCGGTCCGCACGTCGTTGCGCGTTCAGACGATGCTCGATGTTCTTCAGCTCAGTGAGTCGGCAGTCAACGACGTCATCCTGTTCGCGGCGGCAATTTTCTTTTTCGTCACGCTGGAGACTCGCGTCAAACGGCGCACAGCGTTGCGCGCGCTGCATCATCTGCGGAGCATCGTGCACATCGTCGACATGCATCAGTTGAGCAAGGATCCCGAGCATGTCATGGGGCCACCGATGCCGACTGAATCGTCGCCGCGGCGCACCTTCACGCGCTTCGAGCTGGCGCGCTATCTCGATTACTGCTCCGAGCTGCTGTCGCTGGCGAGCAAGCTGGCCGCGCTCCACGTGCAATATCTGAACGACGAAGTCGTGCTCGATGCCGTGAACGACATCGAGACGCTGGCCGCCAGCCTGTCGAACAAAATCTGGCAGAAGATCATGATTCTCGATATCGCCGTACCGGAATCGACGCCGGCGTGATTGCTATTTCTTCAGCGTACGAATGAAGGCGATGACGGCGTCGATGCCGGCCTGATCGAGTTTGCCCTTGAACGCCGGCATCGAGCCCTTGCCGTCCGCAATGATCTTCTGCATTTCGGCATTGGTCAGCTTCTGCACGTCGGCCGTGCCGAGGTCCTTGACTTTCAGGGCGCGGCCGGTAGGTGTCTGGCCTCTGCCATCGGCGCCGTGACAAGTCGCGCAATTCGATTTGAAAATTGCGCCGCCGTCAGATCCGGCATCGGCAAGTGCAACTCCTCCCACGAGCAATAGTGAGACCGACATCACATACGCTAAGGCCTTCATAGCGGGCATCTTACAAGCTTCTCACTACTTCGGGTGAGGCTCCGGCGGGCCTCCTCACCTATTCCTCTATACATGACTCGCTCTCACCGCGGCGCCACCTTCGCGGTCGTCGCGTTTCTCGGACTCGTTTCCCCATCGATCGCCGCTCGTTTCGACGACGTTGCGAAAGTCGCCCAGGCTGCGCACCGGCGCTCTCTGATCGAGCACATGCGCATCGCCGCCGCCGATCGATTGATCGAACAGCAGGACGAGATCGCCGCGTACACCGGCGCCGGCTTCAACACGGTCGTTCTGTACGACACAGAGGAGTGGGGAGGGCTGAAGAACGAGGAGCGGATCGCTTTTGAAACCACCTTCGCCCGCGCCCATCACCTCCACATCGTCCTCGGCAAAGCAACGGAAATGAGCGATGTCTCCGACGACGAGATCCGGGATCGCCTTCAACTGTGGGACCGCTACGGGCACGATGACGTCATCGCGGTCTTTTTTCTTCACGACGACGCGTTTCTCATCCACGCCGGCGTCGAACGGCAGCGTCATCTCTATACCCTCGCGCACGAGACTGTTCGCGATTGGTATGTCCTCGGAATGATCGGCGAATTCGGCTTTAATGCGTCAACTGAGGAAGTCGCGCAGTATTTCGATCCCAATGCGTTCGATCATGTGATCATGCTGATGTTTCCGCTCAACATCGGATACGTGACCGGCGTGCGGCTCGACTCAGCGACGGCCGCTGATCCCGACGCAAGCATGCGCGAGTACGTCCGTCGTTACATGGCGCGCATGACCGAGAAGTTCATCAGTCATCTGAACCATGACCAATTGGTCATTGTGCTGATTCAAGCCTTCGCTTACACCGTCGAGCCAGCCGGGCACATTCCGCGTCCGGCCGACGTGATCATCCAAGCGGAGGCCGGCAGCCAGCTCCTTCAAAAAACGGCGGGCCAGGAGCGCAATCGGGCGCTCGCGTATTTCCTGTGGGATGGCTCGCGCAGCGGAATGTTTGGACTTTGGCAGCGTCCCGACTGGAGAGATGCTGCCGTGGATGCGAACCGCGCCGGCGAGCAAAGAATGGCGATCAATCCATAGGTCGAAGTCGCTTGCCGGTGGTGACGGAAGCGGCTATAAGAATGGCATCGATGGGTGACAGGGCGGTCCAACGCGAAGATGCGCTTCGTTCAGCCTTCGACCGGCTGAACGTTCCGATGATCCTCTGCGATGAGCAGCAGATCCTCGTGCCACTCAATGCGCGCGGCCAGGCGCTCTTCGAATCCGAGAGTCTCACCGGCGATCTTCTCACCGCACGGCCGTCGCATCCGCTGTCGCGATTGATCGAGGAAGTCAACCGCACGAAGGCCGATGACGAAACTGCCCGTCGCATGATCGTCTTTCCATCGGGAAAGCGATACATCGTCGAGTCGTCGGGCCGATCGGCGAAAGGCGTGAAGCGTTGGCTGGTCTTACTGCTCCAACCGCAGCGCGCGATTTCGGTCGACACGCAAACGGTCCTGGCGCGGTGGCCGCTGACGGATCGTGAGCGCGACGTCGCGAAGCTCATCGTGCGCGGTCTCTCCAACCGCGCGATTGCAGAGGAGATGGGCATTTCGCCCGAGACGGTCAAGACACACGTGCGGGCGGTGTTCGAAAAAAGCGGAACGCACAGCCGCAGCGAATTTCTTGCCGAGGTCTTCCGGGCGCGGTGATTGGCGCGCTACCTACGATCCGTACTCATCGTGCCGGCGCCACCACTGGTAAGGTGGCGTCTGCGGCCAACCCTCGGGAGAGTCCTCCCACTCCTCCTGCCGGCCGAGCGGTGTCAGGTCGAGGAAGGTCCAGACGCTTCCCAACGCCTCGACACCACGCGTCGTCGTGAAGTACGTGCGAAAGATCCGGTCGCCGTCGCGAAAAAAGACGCTCAGGCCGAACGTTTCGCTCTCACCAGTTGTCAGGCCAAAGTCAGTATTGAAATCACTGCCGCCAGACGAGTACCACGGGATCGTCCAGCCCATACGCTTTTTGTATCGCTGAATATTCGCGAGCGGTGCCCGCGAAATCAGCGCGAACGATGTATTGCGGGCGTGCAAATGTGCAAGGTGACCGAACTGGTCAACGCAAAGTGAACAGCCGGGTCACCCCGCTTCGGGCCAGCCGTCGACGCCGGGCGCAAACATGAAGTGATAGACGATGAGCTGTCGACGTCCCTCGAACAGATCGAGCAGCGCGACTTTTCCCTCGGGACCCTCGAATACATATTCCTTTTCGATCTCGACCATCGGCTGCCGGCGTCGTTCTGCCGCCAACGCGTCGCGCGCACGCGTAGCTGCCTTCTCCTTCTTTAGCAACTTGTTGTGCGCTGTCTGCCACTCCTTCTGCGAAACGATTTTTGGAAGTGCCTTTTTCTTCGTTCTCTTCATGAATGCCTCCAATGTCAGGCGTGGGAATCGCCGTCGCTTGCGCGATGCGACGTGACATCAATATATACGTCTGCTACAAACGGTGACGCCTTCCGCAGCTTCTGATCGACATTGTCCATCGCTTGGCTGAGCTCTTCGGCCGTCAAACGCGCCGACGGACGAATCTTCGAGGCGACGATCACTTCCTCGGGTCCGGTGTACACCGCCTGCAACGACAGAATCTCTTCCACCGCCGGATCCGATGCGATCACATTGCGAATCTGATCGAGTAGTTCGGGCGGCAGAGATTTCCCGACCAGAAAGTCCGCGAGATTTCGGCCGAGCCCCAGCGCCGTGACGCCCATCAGAAGCCCGATGAGTAATGACGCAATTGCATCCGGCCGGCCACTCCTGAGTTGCTGATTCAGGAAGAGTCCAACAGCGGCGATCACGATGCCGATCAATGCCGCGCTGTCCTCGACGACGACGGCGCGAACGGTCGGATCGCTCGAATGCCGCAGGTGAAGCCAGAGGTCGAAGCCGCGCTCTTTCGCAGTGTTGCGAGCCTGCCGGACGCTCTGCACCCACGAAATGCCATCGCCGACGAACGCCACAGCCAGGACGATCCAGCCGGCGGTCGGGCTTCCTGTCATCTCTTCGTGCATCAAACGGCGAATCGCAATCGCGACCGAGAAGCAGCCGCCGATCAGGAACGATGCGATCGCAGCGAGGAAAGCCCACAGGAATCGCTCACGGCCGTGGCCTAACGGATGAAGATCATCGGCCGGCACCGCGGCACGGCGAAGCGAAATGCCGAGGAGCACTTCATTCGATGCGTCGGCGAGGGAGTGCGCCGATTCCGCGAGAAGAGCGGTCGAGCCGGATATCAATCCGGTGATCAGCTTCGCAATCGCGATGACAACGTTCGCCACTAATGCGATCAGGATCGTCCGCGCGCTGTCGCGGCGCTCCAGTCCCTCGAGCGCTGCGCGCGAACGCCGATGCGGCGGGCGAAGCATCACCCGATCTCGCCGAACCGTCCGCTCTGGTAGTCGATCATCGCCTGCCGGATTTCTCCGAGGCTGTTCATCACGAACGGACCGTAGCGCGCGACCGGCTCATCGAGTGGAACGCCGCCGATGAGCAGCAGCTCCGCTCCGCTCTCTGTCGTGATCGTCACTGCATCGCCGTCACGGCCGAAGAGAACCATGTCGTTCTCGCGTGCGAGCCGATTGCCAAACGCCGCCTGTCCGCTGACGATGAACGCAAAAGCGTTGTAGGTCGCCGGAATCGCTTGCGTGAAGCTGGCACCTGCGGCCAGCCGCACGTGGAGATACATGATCGGCGTGCGGGTGTCGATCGATGCGCGGGTGCCGAGGGACTCGCCGGCGATGACGGTCACGGTGACCCGGCCGTCTGCGCTCGTCGCGGTCGGGATCTCGGAAGCGCGCAATTCCTGATAGCGCGGCTTCATCATTTTGTCGCGGCGCGGAAGATTGACCCACAACTGAAATCCGTGCAGCCGTCCGCCCTTGTGTCGTATTTCTTCCGACGGCATTTCAGAGTGAATCACGCCCGAGCCGGCCGTCATCCACTGCACGTCGCCGGCGCCGATGCGGCCGCGATTGCCCTGCGAGTCCTCATGCTCGATCGCTCCATCGAGGATGTAAGTCACTGTCTCGAAGCCGCGGTGCGGATGATCGGGGGCCCCTTTCGCCTCGCCCGGACCGTGCGTCACCGGTCCCATCCGATCGAGAAGCAGAAACGGATCGATATGGTCGAGACGTGGCGTGGGAAACGGACGCGTGACGATCATCCCCTCTCCTTCGAGCTGGGGCCTGGCCTGGATGATCTCAGCAACAGAGCGCGTGGTCATGGTTACTCACTACAACAAATAGCCATTCCACACGAAAAAAAACGGGTCCGGGATCCCTTGTATCCCGGAACCTTTCTCGGCGCGTTGACATCCACAAGGGGGCATTCGCGCCAAATTATCTCAGCAACTCATCGCGTTACTGCGATCGACTCATCACGTTAACATCTGCGATAGCGCATCCGTGCTGAATCGTTCCGCCTCGATTGACCTATCGCGTCTTTCAGGGCCATCTCACCACGTTGACATCTGCGATGAAGCGTTCGTGTTGAGACGAGCGTCAAGATAGGTTCAATGTTTCGCGCGCGCAATAGTTTTCGCTGTTACATTTTTCGCCGTTTTCCACATCCATCCACAGGTGGCATGCACACATTGTTGAGCAAAGTTCGCAAGAAGCGCGACCCTGCAACGCGATCGCAACAACCGTGCTGTGGAAGCTTCGTTCAGTTATCCTCGCGCACGTGAGCAAGTCGAGGGACCGATTTCGGCAGCTTCATCAGTCAGGATGTTTCGTCATGCCCAACCCATGGGATCCGGGCAGCGCAAAGCTTCTTGTCCAGCTCGGATTTCCGGCACTTGCGACGACGAGCTCAGGATTTGCGTGGTCCATCGGCCATCGCGACAATCACGTCTCACTCGAACAGGCGCTCGCGCACTTCCGCACGATGACCGGTGCTGTCGACGTGCCGATCAACGCCGACTTCGAGGGCGGCTTTGCCGTCGAACCTCACGGAGTCGCGGCAAACGTCGCGGCTGCGACTGCGACGGGAATCGCCGGCATATCGATCGAGGATTCGACCGGCGATACATCGAATCCGCTGTTTGAATTTGACCTTTCCGTCGAGCGAGTCCGTGCCGCACGGGCGGCGATCGACAAAAGCGGGGCGGACGTTCTCCTCACCGCGCGATCGGAGGGTTTTCTCGTCGGCCGCCCAGACCTCGGCGAGACGATTCGCCGTCTGGCAGCGTACGCCGAAGCCGGCGCCGACTGCCTCTATGCGCCCGGACTACGGAACATGAGCGATATCCGCGCGGTCGTAAAAGCGGCCGCGCCGAAGCCGGTGAATGTTCTTGCCGGAAGCGACTTCACGACCGTCGCCGAGCTTGCGGCGGCCGGCGTGCGGAGGATCAGCGTCGGCGGTGCGCTTGCGCGGACGGCCTGGACCGGATTTCTCGCGGCGGCAAAAGAGATCGCGGAGGACGGGACCTTTTCAGCGCTCGGCCGCGCAATACCGTTCGCGGAGATCAACGGGCGTTTCGACTGAGCGCATACTTGCCGGCCATGATCAACATTCAGCGTTACAAACGACGGCTGCTCGACCTCGAGAAGAAGCTCGATGAGCGAACCTCTCGCGATCTCGAAGCTGGCCGGGGGGAATTGCTCGATACGCCGCACGACGCCGGCGACGCGAGCGTCGCCGACGTGGCCGTCGATGCTGAGTTCACAGAGGCGGAGCTCAACTCGACGATTCTGCAGCAAGTCCAGGATGCGCTCCGCCGGATCGACGCCGGCTCTTTCGGCAAATGTCTCGTCGACGGCGGCCCGATCGAACCGAAGCGCCTCAACGCGGTCCCATGGACGCCCTACTGCCTGAAGCATCAGACATTGCTCGAGGCAGCAGGACGCGAGCGAAACTGGACGCTGTAGGCACCATCGACGAGCGGTATGCGACAAACGGCTCTTGCGCTGGTCCTCATCGCTGCCGCATGTGCACAGCATCCGGACCCGCGGATCGTGCTCCTGCGCGGCGGCGGGCAATCTGTGCTGACGCCGCCCAATTCGCCGATGCCGGACGAGCACGGCGCGTGGGCCGACGGCGTACAGCCGCCACATCCTCAGCGTGATTTGTGGATCCGCATCAAGCTGCCCAAGCACCTTCCGTCTGAACCGCATCTCGTCTTCCGCGCCTATTCGGCACGAATGGAGATTTTCGCGGGCTCGCAACGAGTCTATCGATTCGACGAGCCGCAGGCGCGTGGGCATCTGCGGACGCACGACGTGTCGCTCGCTCCGTCGGCGGCCGGCGGTTGGCTGGTGATGCGCATTCCGTCAGGTGAGGATCTCCTGATCGGCGGCGAGCCGGTGATCGCGCCGGCGGCGGCGGTGCCTGCGACGATCGTCGCGATCACAACCGCACCCTTCCGCGATGATCTCGTACACGACGCGGTGGGCACCGCGCTGATGATCATCGGTCTCGCGTGCGTCGCCGTGTCGCGGCTTCGTGTCCGCGGAAATGCGGCGGCCCTGCTGTGGTTCGGACTGTTCACGCTCCTTTATGGGCTTCGCCTGATCACCGCGTCGGGCCTGCCTGCTCTTTTGGGGTTTTCGTTGGCGAGCGCACATTACGCGACCTCATGGATCACCTATGTCATCCCGGTGCCTGGCTGGCAAATGGCGCGCGCGCTGGTTGGAGATGGATGGAAGGGCTCCCTGCGCTGGCAGGTCGCGGCTTTCGCCGTGCTCGCGCCGATCGGCATCCTCAGCGATGTCATACAGCATCGGCCGGAGTCGCTGCGGCTTGCGAACAGTGTGCTGGTGGTCATCGGCGGTTTGAACCTCATCCTGAACGTCATTGCAGCGGCGCGGACCGGACAGCGTGAAGCGTGGATCTTGATGACCGGAACCATCTTCTTCCTGCTGTATGCGCTCGCTAGAAATCTGGCGACCCTGCGTTTGGTGCCCTGGAGCGAGCCGGACGAAACGCTCGGATTCGTCGTTTTCACTTCCTGTCTCGGATATGCCGCGATGCGCGCGTTCGTGCGTGGCGAGCGGCAACGGTTGTCGATTGAAGGAGAGCTATCGGCTGCGCGCGAGATCCAGCGATCGATTCTGCCGGCCACGATGCCCGCGCTTCCCGGCCTGCGCTTCGACATCCGTTACGACCCGGCATCCTCGGTCGCCGGAGATTTGTACGACTTCGTGGCCGCCGACGACTCCCGCGTTGGACTGCTGGTCGCCGACGTCGCCGGGCATGGTGTCCCGGCCGCGCTCATTGCATCGATGGTCAAGGTCGCGGTCTCTTCGCAGTCACGCCTGGTCCACGAACCGGCGGCCATGCTGACCACCTTGAATGAAACATTGCGACGCGACGTTCGGCGGGCCTTCGTGACCGCCACCTATCTCTATTTCGATGCCGCGCAGCGCTGCGTGGTGGTCTCGAATGCCGGGCACCCCTCGCCGCTCATCTTTCGCGATGGTACGTTCCGCGAGCTTGGCCCGAGCGGCGTGCTGTTAGGCCGCTTAGGAAGGTTGCGCTACGAGGCCGCACAGACGACGCTGGTCCTCGGCGACCGCATCGTCATCTGGACCGACGGCATCGTCGAAGCGCGCAACACGCGCGGCGAGCCGTTCGGCGACGAACGTCTGCGGACGATCGTGCAGAACGGTGGCTCGGCGGATGCGGTCATCGACGCCGTTCATCGTTGGCGCGGCCGCAACACGACCGATGAGACAGACGACCTGTCGATCGTCCTCGTCGACGTCACGGCGTGATGTCAATCCGACATGCAAAGCATCCGTACGTCGGAAACCTGACGTGCAGGAACGCAGTGTCACGAGATTCGAAAAACCGTTGCACATTCGCCGCAAGATCGGATGCGTTTACAAGCGCGGCATCGAGAATCTCTTCCTCGGTCGAGTAGGCGCGAACGACAAACTGCTGCCGCAGGTAATTCGCTTCTGCGCCCGCGGGCGGAAGCGCGTCGCGGCGAACAGGTTCATCGCTGGCGTTCGCGAGGACGAAAATCGGGCCGTATTCTTTGTACGGACCGGGTTTCGTAAATGGTGTGAAGCTGGCGAGGATCAGCTCTTCTCCGGGCCGCGCACGGCGCAGAACATCGCGGCAAGGCTCCCCTCCCTTCGCAACCACGCGCTTCACCGGCTGGCCGAGGTCGTCTTTGCCTTCGGAGCGGGCGCGATCGAGGAAGCGCGCGGGAATCGGCGCGATCGAAACGTCTGTGGACACCTGCAAGTCGAGCTGGGTCAATTGATGTTCCTCCCGATCAGAAGAACACCGACTCGGAGCTCGGCGTTCGCGATACCGACGCATGACTCGTGAAAGCGGATTGACACGCCGTATAGGATGACCTCCATGAGCTCCTCGGTTCCTCTGACGATCGCGCCGCGCGAGGATCAGGTCTTTCCGACGTTGACGTCCGAACAGATCGCCCGCGTTGCCCGACATGGGCAGAAGCGAAAAGTGCAGAGCGGGGAAATCCTCATTCAAGCCGGCCAGCAGCATTTCCCGTTCTTCGTCGTTACTGACGGGAAACTCGAAGGCCTGCGCACTTCTCCTGCCGGTGAAGACCTGGTGGGCAGTCTTGGACCCGGCCAATTCAGCGGCGAACTGAATCTATTGACTGGCCGGCGCGGGCTCGCCACGATCCGGGTGATCGAGTCCGGCGAAGTCATCGAGCTGCAACGCGACGATCTCCTCGCGCTCATTCAAACGGATGCTGAGCTCAGCCAGATCTTCATGCGCGCGTTCATTCTTCGCCGCGTCGCGCTCATCGATCGCGGCTTCGGAGACGTCGTGGTCCTCGGCTCGACGTTCTCACCGCGCACAATCGAGGTTCGAGAGTTTCTCTCCCGCAACGCGCATCCATATACATTTGTTGACCTCGACCGCGACTCCAGCGCACAGGAGTTTCTCGATCGCTTGCACATTTCGACGGCCGACATTCCGGTCGTGATCTGCCGCGGTGAAGCGACCCTTCGGAATCCGACCAATGCGGAGATCGCGGATCGTTCGCGATGTGGTGATCGTCGGCGCTGGTCCCGCAGGTCTCGGCGCTGCCGTTTACGCGGCATCGGAAGGTCTCGACGTGCTGATGATCGAAGCGAATGCGCCGGGCGGGCAGGCCGGCTCCAGCATGCGGATCGAAAATTACCTCGGCTTCCCGTCCGGCATCACGGGAGAGGAGCTTGCGACGCGCGCGTTCAGTCAAGCCGAGAAATTCGGCGCGCAGATGATCATCGCGAAGAGCGTGACGCATCTGAGCTGCGATCGGCGACCGTACACCATCGAGATCGACAACGGAACGCGCGTCACGGCGCGCACCGTTGTCATTGCGACCGGCGCCGAATATCGGGGATTGCCGATCGAGAATCTTGCCAGCTTCAACGGCGCCGGCGTTTACTACGTCGCAACGCCGATGGAGGCGCAACTGTGCAAAGGCGAGACGGTCATCATCGTCGGGGGAGGCAATTCGGCAGGTCAGGCGGCGGTGTATCTGGCGCAGAACGGAAGCCGCGTGATCATACTCGTGCGGGCGGGCGGATTGGTCGAAAGCATGTCGCGGTATCTGATCCGGCGAATCGAAGAGGCCGGAATTGAAGTGAGGACAAACTGTCAGATCGTCGCACTCGAGGGCGGAACGCACCTCGAACGCGTGCGGTGCCGCAACGGCACGACCGGAACCGATACAGTCGAAAATATCCGGCATCTGTTTGTGATGACCGGAGCAGTGCCCGCGACGAAATGGCTGAACGGCTGCCTCGCGCTCGACGATCACGGCTTCATCAAGACCGGGCCCGATTTGTCGCCGGAGGATCTCAGCGCAGCGCGGTGGCCGCTCGCGCGACAGCCCCATCTTCTCGAAACGAGCCTTCCGGCGGTCTTCGCAGTTGGAGATGTCCGCGGCGGCAACATCAAGCGCGTGGCGTCAGCGGTCGGCGAAGGGTCGATCGCCGTCGCGTTCGTGCATCAGGTGCTGCGCGAGTGACGCTCACTTCGACTTTGGCGTATATTCGGGCCATCCCATAAAAACATTAGAGATCTCCCATGACTGAACGGGACGAGCTGCACATGCTTAAAAACATGAAGGCTCCAATGGCGGCGCTGCTGCTCTTCGCAACCTCTTTGTCCGCGCGCGGCGTGCGCAACAGCGACTTCCGCACCGCGACACCCGCAGAGCTGGCGATGCAATCGGTTCCGTTCGCGCCCGGCGTACCAGCGGTGGTCCTGAATTGGATCCAGCGGCGGGATGACGTCGCAATGTACGAGTCGGAATACCTGCGGATCAAGGTCCTCGCGCCGGAAGGAAAAAAGTACGGCGATGTCGAGATCCCCTACATTTCACAATGGACAGGAGCGGTCGCGTTCGAAGCGCGCCTCACCCGGCCGGACGGCACGATCATCCCCTTCAACGGCAAGACCTACGACAAGCTGGCGGTGAGATTCGGCAGCATTCGCGTGATGGTGAAAACATTCTCCATCCCCGATGTACAGCCCGGCAGCATCATTGAGTACTGCTCCGAGGTCGGCCTTCGCTACACGCCGATGCATTACACGTTCACGCTGCAGCGCGATCTGCCGGTTCTCAGCGCAATGCTGTGGATCCATCCTGTCAATGACCCGTGGCTGATCGACTACCGAAGACTGCCGCAGGACGTGAAGAAAACAAAGACGCGCGATACTTTCCAGCTCGATATCCAAAACATTCCACCGTTTGAGGCAGAGCCGTATTCTCTGCCCGACCGCGAGCTCAAGGCGGTCGCGCATTTTTTCTACACCGATCGAGACCTCAAGCTCGACACCTTCTGGCTGGATAAAGGCAGAGCATGGACTCCAATCATTGAGGACTTCATCAGCGGCGACGTCGCCCCGATCCACGAGGCCGCGCAACAGGCGATCGCGCTCGCGACGACTCCGGAAGAGAAGTTGCGAAAGTTGTACGCCGTCGCACAACGCATTCGCAATCTCGACTACGAAAGCGACAAGACCGAGGCCGAGGAGAAGAGGCTGCGCGAGAACCGTAGCGCGCAGGACGTGTTGCGCAACGGCTACGGGCACTCGATCGAAATCACCCGCTTGTTCATCGCGCTGGCGCGTTCGGCGGGCTTCGAGGCGCACGCGGTTTGTATCGGATCGCGAAGGGATGGCTTTTTCACCAAGACACTGCCCAGCGCGTCGCAACTGGACGATGAAGTCGCATTGGTGAGGCTCGACGGCAAAGAGATCGCCATCGACGCCGGGACTCCCATGGCACCCTTTGCAACGCTCGCGTGGCAGAAAGCGCCTGTGCCCGGATTGAAGTTGCAGAAGAAGCGCGATCCGGAGTGGATCGAAACGCCCGGACTCGATGCGACGTGTGCCCGGGTTGTCCACAAGGTCGCACTCCGCGTTGCAGGCGATGCGATCACGTCGCCTGGAGCATTACGCTGACGACGATGCAGCCACGAAGAAGTCATTCGAGGAGTCCGTCAAATCGCTCTTTCCCGAGGGGACGACAGTGACGTTGAGCAACATCAGCGGAGTCAGAACGATCGATCCGGCGATCGTCGCGGAGCTCGATCTAAACCTGCCGAACAGTGCTTCGTTCGTCGGCTCCCGGATCATGCTGCCGATGTCGGTGTTCCGCGCGACGGTCCGCAACCCGTTCGCGGCAACGCAGCGAAAATCAGGTGTGTACTTCCGCTTTCCGTACACGGAAGACGACGCCGTCACACTCGAGATCCCCCCGGGCTATAGCGTTGAGACGATGCCCACAACGACCGAGGTGCTCGGCGGCGCGATTGTCTATCGGAATCACTACGACATGGACGACAACAGCGTCCACTTCACGCGTCACCTGGAGGTCAACACGGTCTACATTGCGGTCGACAAGTATCCTGCCCTCCGCTCCATCTATAGCAAGATCGCATCGGCCGATCAGGAGCAGATCGTCCTGCGCAAGACTGCCAAGGTCTCGAAATGAAGCAGGCGCTCTTCCTTTTGCTGCTCGCTTTTTCGCGCGATGTTCTGGCGTGGGGCACGCCCGATTGGGTGAAAGCCGCCGCGAAGATGCCGCTGCCCGCGTATGCGGCAGGAACGGCCGGAGTTGTACTGATCGACGAAACGACGGCCACGGTGCGCAACGATGGCGCCATCGAGACTCGCCGTCGTCAGGCCTTCCGAATCCTCAGTACAGAAGGTCGCGATCTCGCCGAGGCCCGCGTTGATTTCAGCTCGCTCGTGGAGCTCGTATCTTTCCACGCCTGGAGCATCGCGGGAAATGGAGATGAGTGGGAAGTGAAAGAACGCGAGGCCATGGAAAGGGGCCTATCCGATAACACCGAGCTGTACACCGATGAGAAAAGGAAGATCATTCAAATCCCGGCTGCCGAGCCCGGAACGGTGACGGCGTTCGAATACGTGACGCGCGAGCGCGCGCCGCAGGTGCTGCAGGACTCCTGGACCTTTCAACGCGAGTTGCCGGTGCGGAGCGCTCGCTACACGCTCGTGTTGCCTCGCGGGTGGTCGCACGACGAGACGTGGTTCAACGCCGTCGCCAAAGAACCGCGCATCGACGGTGAGAGCGTCATCTGGGAAGTTGCCGACGTCCCTGCGATTGCCGATGAAGTGGGCCGGCCGCCGCAGCGCGCTGTGGCCGGCAGACTTGCAGTCAACTTCTATCCGCACGCGCAGACGGCGAGGCGATCATGGAATGACATCGGCGTCTGGTACAACGGGCTGATCGCCGGCAGGCGAACGATCACACCGGAGATGCGGGCCAAGGTCACCGAACTCACTGCCGGTGACGTTGACACAATCGGCAACATCGCGAAGCTGGCCGGTTTTGTACAGAAAGACATCCGCTACGTGGCGATCGAGATCGGCGTCGGAGGCCATCAGCCGCACGCCGCATCTGAGATTTTCGCGAATCGCTATGGCGACTGCAAAGACAAGGTGACGCTGCTCAGCGCGATGCTGCAAGCGATCGGCGTCGAGTCGCACTACGTGATCGCCACGACAAGGCGTGGGACAGTCGATCAACAATTTGCATCTCTCGATGCATTCAATCACGTCATCATCGCGATCCGGCTGCCGCGCGAGATGAAGTCGAACGCGCTCCACGCCATCGTCGAGCACCCAAAGGCGGGGCGGCTGCTTCTCTTCGATCCAACTTCGATGACGACGCCTCTCGGCGAATTGCCCGGCTATGCACAGCGCAATCGCGGGTTGCTCATCACCGAAACGGGCGGCGACCTCATCGAGCTCCCTCCGTTCGCGCCGGAAACAAATCAATTTCACCGAACGGCGACATTAGCGCTCGACGATGCCGGCCTGCTATCCGGTGTTGTCACGGAGACGAGCCGGGGAACGGTCGCGGCGGCGCTGCGTGAGAAATTGCAACCGCTGACAAACCCGAAACGCCTGCAGATGATCGAGCAGCAAGTCGGGCTTCACCTCGCAAATTTCAAAATCTCCAATCTGAATATCTACAACCTCGACGATATGGCGAAGAACCTCGTGATCCGTTACACGCTCTCCGCGTCGTCATACGGAAAGAAGGCCGGCCCGCTCCTGCTGGTCAGGCCGCGAGTACTCGGCGAGAAGGCGGAGACGCAGCTCGATCTGAAAAATCGCAAATACGATTACGAGACTGAAGGATCATCACTGCAAGTTGATGAAATCGAAATTGCCGTGCCGCCATCTTTCACGCCCGATGAGCTTCCGCAGAACACGAAAATCGCAAACGAGACACTGAGCTACGAGAGTGAGACGTCTTTCGACAAAGGTGTTCTCCACTACAAGCGGCAGTACCGAATGAAACAGTACGATGTCCCGGTGGGCCGTTTGGCAGAGCTGAACAAAGCTTTCGCCGCCATCCTCGCCGATGAGCGATCGAGCGCTGTATTCAAGGCAAAAAACTGACGATGCGATCGATTCGAGTCTTCGCGATCCTCACGTTGACACTTCTCACCTCGTGCGCGTCTGCGCCGAGGTCCCAGGACGTCCAGCAATTCCACGTCACACCGGTCAGGCCGATCGAGGAATTGCGCCGGGAAGCGCTCGCGGCGACGCCGCCGGTCGAGGAAGGATCGTTTCGCCCGCCCGATCTCGTCGAGGTCATCTCGCTCGATCCGACGATCCGCCTCGACATCCGCTACGCAACATCGAACAATTTTCTCGGCACTCCGCTCTACGAAGAGCCGCGCGCGTTCCTCCAGCGCCCGGCGGCGGAGGCCGTTGTCCGCGTTCACAGAGCGCTCGCGGCGAAAGGTTACGGTCTGCTGATCCACGACGCCTATCGCCCCTGGTACATCACGAAGATTTTCTGGGACGCCACCCCGCCCGACAAGCATCAGTACGTCGCTGATCCGGCACACGGGTCGCGGCACAACCGCGGTTGTGCCGTCGATCTGACGCTGTTCGATCGCTCGACGGGCCGCGCGGTTGAGATGCCGAGCGGATATGACGAGATGTCGGAGCGAGCGCATCCCGATTACGCAGGCGGCACCGCCGAGCAGCGAAAGAACCGCGAGTTGCTGCGGAGCGCAATGGAAGCAGAGGGATTTACGGTGTACGAGTATGAATGGTGGCACTTCGATTATCGCGACTGGCACTCGTACGCCGTACAGAACGTGCGCTTCGCCGACATTCCGGCGTCGAGATGACGGCTCCGGCGAAAGCGCAAGAAAACGCAAGTAACACCGCCGTCCCCTTCTCAGAATTCGTCGTATGCGAGAAAACCGATTCCGCCTCATCTTTGGCGTGATGTTTCTGTGTGCCACCGCGATGGCCGCCGACGATTCGAAATTGTTTCTTTCGGACGGCCCCACCAAAGAGTACGCCGACAAGTTGATGCTCTTCGGCCAACTGGTCGGCGATTGGGACATCGACTACCACGCCTATCCGCCGGATGGATCGAAGGTCGCGGCCAAATGCGAATGGCATTGGCGCTGGGGCCTGGACGGCAGAGCCGTTGTGGACTCGTTCATCTGCCCTTCACGCACCGAGCGTCTGACGCCGGGCGCGCCAAAGCGAGAGTGGGGAATCACAGTTCGCTATTACGAGCCAACCATTGACGCCTGGCGGATAGCATTCGTCGGCCCGGCGTACAACCACCTGGATGTCCTGACTGCGCACAAGGTGCAGGACACGATCGTCCTGGAAGGAACGAATGCTGATAAGTCGCTCAATCGGTGGATCTTCTCTGAAATCACGCCGCGCTCGTTCCATTGGAGAGGTTTCAAATCCAGCGATGAGGGCAAAACCTGGTCGTTGCTGGAAGAGATGTTCGTCCATCGCGCTTCGTGAAAAAATGCGGGCGCATGTTTCGGGTCGATACGCTGGTCCGCACGTCGATGGTGACGGTGCTGCGCACGGCCCACATTCCGGAGCTGATGCGCTATGGCACCGAAGAAGAAGATGAAGCCACGCACGACATCACCTTCCTCGAGGCCGGCGGCTTAGGCCTCGGCACCGGCGATGAAGAGTGCTTCCTCCGCGAAGGAAGCATGTTCGTTCAGCGTCCGGAAGCCGTTTATCGCTATACGCACAGCCGCGATGTCGCTCCCGATGTTTGTCTGACGGTGCGGTTGGCTAGAGAATTCGACAACGCCTGCGACCGCGAGCTGGCGACCTGCGACATCGCGCCACGCGTGACCAATCGGCTCGCGTACCTGAGGTGGCGCCTCGCATCGCTCCTCGCCTCCGCTGATTCCAACGCCATCGACTCCTGGAGCGCCGACTTGCTCGGCGCGCTGCGCGATAGTGCCGGCGATACCGATCGCGTTCACCGCGCTTCGCAGCTCCGCTGGTATGCCGAGCGTGTGGAGGCGGTGCGTTTGATGCTCGAAGAGCGATATTCGGAACGGCATTCGCTCGCGTCGATGGCATCGTCGGTCGCCATTAGCCCGTTTCAATTCGCGCGGATTTTTCGACGCCTCGCCGGCCGTCCGCCACACCAGTTTCTGCTCGAAGTGCGGCTCGAGGCAGCGCGAAGCATGCTTCTCGACGGCGCCGCAGTGACCAGCGTGTGTTTCGACAGCGGCTTCTCCAGCCTGAGCCACTTCATTCATACCTTTAAGCGACGGTTTGGCTGCACGCCATCGGCGATGCGGCGTCAGGGGATCAAGCGAACCGGTGCTGCCTGAGTGATCGGATCGCCCCCGCTCCCCACGCGAGCAGGGAGGAGATCCTCCGGAGACGCCGGACCCTGGCGCTACAAAGGATCGCCGCGACTTCAGCGATCTCCTTTGCTTGCACGCATACATCGAGGCGGCGGTTTACGACGTAGTCATCGGGTCGAACGCGGCCGCGTTCCGCCAGGCGCAGAAGCGCGGCATCGTCGTCGACCGGGATCGCTTGCAGCTTGCGGCAGATGATCCAGGCTGGCTTGACCTCGGCGTATCGCATCATTGGCAAGATGCGCTCCGAGCGACCTGAGGTCATGAGTGGGTCATGGGGTTTTTCTGGGAGCCTCAGCGGACAGCTCGTCCCCGTCGCGGCTTCGGCAAGCCCGCGATGCGCGTACATTGTGGCGTAATAGAGAATCGTGGCCATACAGATTCGTCAGGCTGAGCGCAAAGACCTCGAGGCACTCGGCCGCCTCGGCGCGATGCTCATGCACGCGCACTACGCGTTGGACCGCGAGCGCTTTCTGACGCCCGGCGCCGGAGCCGAGCAGGGCTACGCCTCATTTCTCGGCACAGTGATCGACTCGCGTGACGATTGTGTCTTCGTCGCCGAACGCGACGGCGTCATCGTCGGCTACGTTTACGTCGCGCTCGAGCCTCTGTCATGGAAGGAGCTCCGTGGTCCGGCCGGCTTTATTCACGACGTCGCAGTAGCGGAGGACGCGCGGCGGTCGGGCGTCGCGTCGAAGCTGATTGAGGCCGCCATCGCGTGGCTTCGCGATCGCGGCGCACCGCGCGTCCTCCTCTGGAGCGCCCCGTCAAACGAGGCGGCACGACGTCTGTTCCATAAGCTGGGGTTCCGCGACACGATGGTCGAGATGACGATGGAGTTGTAGAATCCGCGCATGCGAAGGATATGGATTGTGCTCGCGCTCTTCACCACCGGCATCGCCTTCGCGCAATCGTCGGCGGAATTCGGCCGCGCGTCGGGCGGGCAACTCGATCTCACGTTCAAGGCGCCGAGCCGCTTTTCCGGCTCATTTGGCCTGACAACCGGGAGATCGAAGTTTGGAACTTTCGGCGGAACGCTCGTGAAGGATCGCGTCTGGTTTTTCGCAGCCGGCGAGCGCACCCGGACGACCCAACGATTCGACGGCAACGCGTTGGCATCGATCGGTGACCACAACAGCGCGGCCATGACGATCCACGCGCCCGACCCCGTGCGACCGTTCTTGTCGCTGCACTACACCGGAATCGTCTCCAGCAACTCCTTCTTCACTGCGAAGGTGAGCTCCGGCCAGAGGTAAGCGATGACGAAATTGCAACGGCTCACAGAGGAAGGTTGACAGCGCGAATGAGATGACGTATATCATCTCAAGCATGCGTTACCCAGCCGAGCATAAACAGGAGACGCGCGAGCGCATCGTTCACACGGCTTCGCGCCGTTTTCGGCGCGCAGGCGCGGCTGTCGGCATCGGTCAGCTGATGAAGACTCTGAAGATGACCCATGGCGGCTTCTATCGTCACTTCAAGAGCAAAGACGAGCTGTTCGAAGCAGCGCTGACGAAGGGTTTCGAAGACATGCGAGCCAGGATGACTGCAGCGATCGCTGGGGCGCCTTCCGGGCACGAGCTGGAGGCCATCATCGAAATCTATCTCAGCGACCAGCATTGTGCCGATCCCGCAGGGGGCTGTCCCGTTGCGGCTCTTGCCTCGGAAATCGCCCGCCAGCCACGCGCGATTCGCGCGGCATTCGATCGGGCGATTCAGCGGGCGACAGCCACCATGGCCCGATACATGACCGGAGAGACGGAAGAAGAGCGCCGCCGCAAAGCCGGCATCCTCTTTTCGGGAATGTCGGGCACGCTCAGTGTTGCGCGGGCAGTGTCGGACGAGGACCTGCGCCGGCGCATCCTGAGCGCCGGCCGTCGGATTTACATCGAGGCCTTCGCGAGAGAGACGTAAAATTTTTTTCTACAAAGAGATGATAACTATCATCTCAAGGAGAGACGATGAAAGTAGCACTCGTCACCGGAGTTTCGTCGGGAATTGGCCGGGCCACGGCTGTCCGGCTGGCACAGGACGGATATCGAACGTTCGGAACCGTGCGAGAGGCCGTCGCTCCGCACGAGAACATCGAGCTCGTTCGCGTTGATGTCCGCGATCGCGATTCTGTCGAGGAGGCTGTGGCCTCAGTCTTCGAAACCGCCGGGCGGATCGACGTGCTGGTCAACAGCGCTGGCGTCGCAATGGTCAGCGCCGCTGAAGAGACAACACCTGAGGAAGCGCGTGATCTCTTTGATACGAATTTCTTCGGCGTCATGCGCATGACGCAGGCTGTCCTTCCGGCGATGCGCGCGCAGCGCTCCGGCCGCATCATTAATATCAGCTCCGTCCTCGGCTTCCTGCCCGCGCCGTTCATGAGCGTCTATGCCGCGACGAAGCATGCGGTGGAGGGTTACTCCGAGTCGCTCGATCACGAGGTCCGCAATTTCGGAGTGCGCGTGATCGTCGTCGAGCCGGGATTCACCCGAACGAATCTCAGCCGTCACAACGGAAACGGCCATCCGGTCTCTGAATACAACATGGACCGCGAGCGCGCCGCCGCAAGCATTGAGGAGCACATCAAACACGGCGCCGATCCGGCCGCCGTCGCGGATGTCGTCGCCCGCGCCGCCACCGCCCGGACGCCCGCCCTGCACTACCAGGTGGGTGCGAATGCGCGGCTGCTTCGCGTATTGCGATCGATTGCCCCTGCCGGGCTGGTCGATCGTGGAGTGAGAAAAACATTTGGAGTCGCATCATGAGATTCATCGCCTTACGCATGCTGACCGCTGATCGATCGAAGTACCTCGGCCTTGTCTTCGCCATCGCCTTCTGCACGTTTCTGCTGCAAAACCAGTCCTCGATCTTCGCCGGAATTCTTCGCCGCACCGGGAATCAGATTTCCGATGTGACCGAGGCGTCGGTGTGGGTGATGGATCCGAAGACCGAGTACTTCGAGCAGACCAAGGCGCTCAAGGACACCGATCTGCTGCGCGTGCGCGGCGTCGCGGGCGTGGCATGGGCCGTTCGCCTTTTCAAGGGCAACCCGATCGCGAAAACGGAAAGCGGCAAATACGCCGCCACCACGATGATCGGCATCGACGACGACACGCTCGTCGGCGCGCCGCGCAAGATGCTGTTAGGCCGCTGGGAGGATCTGCAGAAGCCCGACGGCGTGATCGTCGACCGCGCCGGCTATCAACTCCTCTACCCCGGCGAGCCGGAACGCCTCGGGCGCACGATCGAGCTGAACGATCACCGCGTCACAATCGTCGGAATCTCGGATGCCGCGGCATCCTTCCTCAGCCTTCCAATCATGCACGCACGCTACAGCGAAGCCGTGCAGTTTCAGGGACAGGAACGCAAGCAGCTCTCGTACGTCCTGGCGCAGCCGTCGGCGGGCATCACGCCGGAACAACTCAGTAGCCGCATCGAGAACGCGACCGGCCTTCGCGCCCGGACGACCGATCAGTTTCGCTGGGACTGCATTCGCTACTACCTCAAGAACACCGGAATCCCGGTCAACTTCGGGATCACGATTTTCATCGCGCTGGTCGTCGGCACCGTCGTCGCGGGCCAGACGTTCTATCTCTTCACCATCGACAATCTGCGGCAGTTCGGCACGCTGAAGGCCATCGGCGTCGCCGATCGCACTTTGGTCGGGATGATCCTGCTGCAGGCGCTCAATGCCGGAGCGATCGGATTTGCAATCGGCACCGGCATGGAAGTCACGTTTGTCGAGATCTTCCTGCACAAGATCGCGACGCGCGGTCTGATTCTGTTGTGGCAAAGCGTCGCCATCGCTGCGGCGTGCATCGTGTTCGTGGTCCTGATCGCGAGCTGGCTGAGCATCCGCCGGGTGCTGAAACTCGAAGCCGCGACTGTGTTCCGTTCGTAAGGAGTGTCAATCAAGCGGAGAGACGCGAGTCGAAGCCCTGCGTGAAACCGATTTCGAGGCTCGCTTCGGCGAGCTGACGTTCGTCGTCGGCCCGAGCGGCTCCGGCAAAACGACGTTGTTATCGGTCGTCGCCGGTCTGCTCGATCACGATGAGGGATCGCTGCATGTGCTCGACTCGGATATGGGAGCGCTCTCGAATGCTGAGCGTCTCCGCTTCCGCCGCCAGAACATCGGCTTTCTGTTTCAGCAATACAACCTGCTGCCCGCTTTGAACGCGGTGGAGAACGTTGCAGTGCCGTTGATTGCCAACGGCATTCCCCGCAAGGCCGCTGAGGAGCGGGCGGCGGCGCTGCTCGAGACGGTCGGCCTCGCGTCGCGAATGATGGCTTTGCCGTCGGAGCTCTCCGGCGGACAGCAACAGCGCGTCGCGCTCGCGCGCGCGCTGGTGCACGACCCCAAGCTCGTGATCTGCGATGAGCCGACCGCGGCGCTCGATCACAAAACCGGCGATGCAGTGATGGCCCTGCTCGCCCAACATGCCCTCAGCCCCGATCGAGCAGTCGTCGTCGTCACGCACGACACTCGAGTACTCGAATTCGGCGATCGCATCGCCTACATGGATGACGGCCGCATCACTCAAATCGAAGAGCGTCCGGCTGTCGCGGAGGTCTCATGAAAAAACCGATTAAATCTCTTCCCATTCTCGCGACCATCGTGGCAATCGTTGCCGCTGCCGCCGTGTTCGCCATGCAGCCGAGGCGCAAAGCGACGAACCCGCCCGCACCGCCACCCGTATCGGAGTTTCAGCACACGGTCGCCGCGGTCGGCCTGATCGAATCGAGCAGCGAGAACATCCGCGTCGGCTCGCATCTCTCGGGCATCGTCGATGAGGTGCTCGTGCGCGCGGGCGAGGATGTCGCCGAGGGCGCGCCGCTCTTCAGGCTCGAGACACGTCATCTCCGAGCATCGCTTGCCGACGCCAGCGCTGCGCTCGACGTTGCCCGGACCGGCGTAGGCGTGGCCGAAGCGACGGTCGGCGACACGAAACAGCAACTCGATCTCGTTCTCGCTGTTCGCGACAAGCGCGCCGTCAGCGAAGACGACGTGCAGCGGCGCCACTACGCCGTAGCGACAGCCGAGGCGCGGCTCGCCCAAGCGCGGGCGACGGTCAAAGCGGCCGAGGCCGGGCGCGATCGCGTGCAGGTGGAGATCGATCGCAGCACGGTTCGCGCGCCGATCGCGGGAACCATCCTCAAGGTCGACGTTCGGCCGGGCGAGTTCGCCTCGGCGGGAGCGCTTGCGGATCCTCTCATCATCCTTGGCAACATCAAGCCGTTGTACGTGCGCGTCGACGTCGATGAACACGAAGCAGCACGCGTGCGTCCGCAAGCAGCCGCCACCGCCGCGCTGCGCGGCGATGCATCGATCCGATCGCCGCTTCGTTTCGTGCGCATCGAGCCGCTCGTCGTTCCAAAGCGATCGCTGACCGGCGACAGCGCAGAGCGCGTCGACACCCGTGTTCTCCAGGTTCTTTACGAGATCCAGCGCTCCGATCCGCGTTTCTTCGTCGGTCAGCAGATGGACGTCTTTATCGAGGGTCACTCATGAGAAGACATGCGGTCGCACTGTTCATCGTTCTGCTCGGTGCTCCACTTGCCGGTGCCCAGTTGCCGGTCAGTGATCCGATTCTCGATTCCCTGATTCGCGATGCGGTGGCGAACAATCTCGATCTGCGCGTCGCTGCAACGCGGGTCCGCGAGGAGCGCGCGCTGCGCGGGATCACGGCTTCGCGCGGCAAACCGCAGCTTGCTGGTGACGCGAGCGCCGTCGAATTCGAGCGAAGCATCGCTGCTCCCGGTTTCGGCGATCGGCGTCAAAAACTGTATGACGCCGGCTTCGACGCCGGCTGGGAGATCGATCTCTTCGGCGGCATCCGGCACGACGTCGCGGCCGCGGTCGCACAAGTTCAGGCCACTGACGAGCAGCGTCGCGACGTCGAGATCACGTTGATCGCCGAGGTTGCGCGGAATTACGTCGAATTGCGTGGAGCGCAGAAGCGGCTCGATGTTCTCGATGCGCGGATTCAAACTCTGCGCGACACGCTCGACGTTGTTCGCGCGCGACAGCGCGCAGGGCTGACGAATGACCTCGACGTATCGCGCAGCGAAGCGCTGCTGGAGGACACTCTCGCCTCGCGTCCCTCGCTGGAGTTTGCATCGACGTCAGCGATGCGCCGCCTGGCAGTGCTCACCGGACGCAAGCCGGAGGAGCTCGTCGACCGTCTATCGGCGCATACACGGATTCCGACACCACAGATGTCTGTGAGTGCATCGTTGGAGATCGTTGAACAAAGACCGGACGTCCGGCGCGCCGAGCGTGAGCTCGCCGCTGCAACGGCGCGAATCGGCGTCGCTCGCGCCGACCTCTATCCGCGCGTCTCGTTGTTCGGCGGTTTCGGCCGCAGGAGTGATAACACGTCCGATCTTCTGCATTCGATCAGCAACTACTGGTCGTTTGGTCCTGCGCTGCGTTGGCCGCTGCTCACCGGAGGACGCGTGCATGCGCAAATCGATGCTGCCCGCGCGCGCCGCGATGAGGCCGATGCTGCGTTCCATCAAACCGTTCTTCGAGGAATGGAAGAAGTCGAGAATGCGTTCGCAGGCTACGGCCGCGATGAGCGCGAGCGGGATCGACTGGCGGCCGCCGTGGCAGCGGAAACACGGGCGGTGGACCTCGCGGACTCACGCTATCGCGCCGGTCTCGATAATTTCCTGGCGGTGCTCGATGCGCAACGTACATTGCGCGACGGCGAAGATCGTCTCGCGGCCGCGGAGACGCGCGTCGGTGTCTCCGCGATTTCGGTGTACAAGGCTCTCGGAGGAGCGACTCCATGAAGAACGAGCTGGAAATTTTCAACGAGCTTTGGGAACGCGAAACGGCCAAGACGATCAAATTGCTCGACGCGCTTCCAAAGGATGGTTACGACTTCCGCCCCGATCCCGAGGCGCGATCGCTGGGCGAGATGGCATGGCATCTTGCCGAGGTCGAGGCGTATGGGACATTCGGCATCGAGCGAGGACAGCTCGCCCCTGAGCCGAAGCCGCCCGGGATCGCGAGGCCGCGTACCGTTCCGGAGTTGAGCCCCGGTTTCGAGCGCGTGCATCGGGACGCTGTGGCTCGCGTTCAAAAGCTAAAGCCTGAAGACCTCGATCGATCCGTCACCATGTTCACCGGGCAGACGGTGCGCGTGCGCGATGTTCTGTGGGATTTCACGCTCCTGCACGAGATCCACCATCGCGGACAGTTGGTGGTGCTGTGCAGGGCGGCGGGCGGTGTGCCGCCATCGTTGTTCGGACCGACACGCGAGACGGCGCCGCTGCGAACGCGCTAGTCCATTCAAAGGTCGGTCATGCTGATCCTCGGATGCCTTGCCTCAGCGCTGCTCGTCTTTGTGGTCCTGGTCGGACGCGAGGACGAGCGGCGATGAGCTCGCGGAAGTATATTGATCACCGCGGAGGCCGGCCATGATCAAACTGAGAGTCAACCGCAAACCGCAGTCGGTCGATGTCAATCCCGATACACCGCTGTTGTGGGTCCTTCGAGAAAACCTCGGATTGACCGGAACGAAATTCGGCTGCGGGATGGCGCTGTGCGGCGCGTGCACCGTGCATCTCAACGGCGAGGCGGTCCGATCGTGCGTCACTCCCGTTTCACGCGCGGCCGGCAAAGAAGTCACCACCATCGAAGGTCTCTCCTCCGACCTCAGCCATCCGCTGCAGCGCGCGTGGATCGAGAAGGATGTCCCGCAGTGCGGATACTGCCAGTCGGGCCAGATCATGTCGGCCGCTGTGCTGCTCCGCGAAAACCCGCATCCGACCGACGCGGACATCGATGACGCCATGAGCGGCAACATCTGCCGCTGCGGCACCTATCAGCGCATCCGAAGCGCGATCCATCTGGCAGCGCAGATGAAAGCCGGCGGAGGTGAGAAATGAACGACATTCTCAATCTCAGCCGTCGCGATTTTCTGAAAACCGGTGCGGCCGCGGGCGGCGGTCTTCTCATCGGTCTTTATCTTCCAGTCGGCAATCGGATCGCAAACGCACAACAGAAAACGTTTGCGCCTAACGCGTTCATCCGGATCGGCACCGACGATTCGGTGACCGTGATCGTCAATCACTCCGAAATGGGACAAGGCGTTTACACCGCTCTTCCAATGCTGGTGGCGGAAGAATTAGATGCCGATTGGAGCAAGGTCCGCGTGGAGTCGGCGCCAGTCGACGCGGCGTACAACCACACCGTTTTCGGGATACAGATGACGGGCGGCAGCACGAGCACATGGTCCGAGTACGACCGCTTGCGAAAGGCGGGAGCGACCGCGCGCGCGATGCTGGTTGCGGCAGCGGCGTCGACCTGGAATGTCGATCCGGCAAGCCTGCGCACGCAAAACGGATACGTGATTCACGACGCGACGAAGCGGCGCTTGTCATACGGTCAATTGGCTGAGAAAGCGTCGACGATGACGCCGCCGCAGAACGTCACACTGAAAGATCCGAAAGATTTCAAACTGATCGGCAGGCCGACCCGGCGCCTTGATACGCCGGAGAAGATCAACGGCAAAGGCATGTTCGGTCTCGATGTCACCGTTCCGAACATGCTTGTCGCCGTCGTCGCGCGGCCGCCTGTCTTCGGTGGCAAAGTCCGAAGCTTTAATGCCGACAAAGCGAAAGCCGTCGCCGGCGTGCGCGACGTCGTGCAGATCGACCGAGGGGTGGCGGTGGTGGCGGAGGGGTTTTGGCCCGCGAAACTCGGGCGCGAAGCGCTCCAGATCGAGTGGGACGAAGGTTCGCTGGCGACACTCGATAGCAATGCGCAGCGCGAGCAGTATGCCGCGCTCGCAAAAGAATCGGGCGTGGTCGCGAAAAAAGAAGGCGACGCAGCGGCAGCGATGAATCAGGGCACGAAGAAACTGGAAGCGGAGTACGAGGTTCCTTACCTTGCGCACGCGCCGATGGAGCCGCTCAACTGTGTCGCCGACGTCCGCGCCGACGGCTGCGATGTCTGGACCGGCACGCAGTTTCAAACGATGGAGCAGATGATCGCCGCGCAGACTGCCGGATTGAAACCGCAACAGGTCAAGATCCACACGATGTTGTTAGGCGGCGGTTTCGGACGCCGCGCTGTTCCCGACAGTCACTTCGTGCAGGAAGCCGTTCAAACGTCGAAAGCCGTCAAGGCGCCCGTCAAAGTCATCTGGACCCGCGAGGACGACATTCGCGGCGGTTACTACCGCCCCGCCGCGTACCACTCGATCTCCGCCGCGCTCGGATCCGACGGTAAACCGGTCGCGTGGCAGCATCGAGTCGTTTGTCAGTCGTTCATGGTCGGAACGCCGTTCGAGTCTTTTGCCGTCAAGAACGGCGTCGATAGCATCGCGGTTGAAGGTGCCGCTGAGCTGCCGTATGACGTGCCCAATCTGCAGGTCGAATGGAAGCAGGCCCCCGGAGGAGTGCCGACGCTATGGTGGCGATCGGTTGGTCACTCGCATAACGCGTTC
>QHVX01000035.1:0-536 GCA_003222375.1 Acidobacteriota bacterium | reverse complement strand
AAGATCCGTACGAATACCGCCGCTCGCTGCTCGGCAAGAACACCCGGCATCTGGGCGCTCTCAATCTCGCTGCAGAGAAAGCGGGATGGGGAAAGACCTTGCCGTCAGGACGGAGCCGAGGGATCGCGGTACACGATTCGTTTGGGAGCTACATCGCCCATGTGGCCGAAGTCTCAGTTTCCAAGAAGGGCGAAGTCAAAGTGCATCGCGTTGTCTGCGCGATCGACTGCGGGCCGACTGTCAATCCCGATACGATCCGGGCGCAGATGGAAGGTGCGGTTGTCTTTGGCCTGACGGCCGCGCTCTACGGTCAGATCACGTTCGAAAAAGGACGCGTGCAGCAGCGCAACTTCCACGATTATCCGATGCTGCGCATGAACGAGATGCCGGTCATCGAAGTGCACATCGTTCCGAGCAACGAGAAGATGGGCGGCGTCGGAGAGCCTGGCGTGCCGCCCGTTGCGCCCGCGGTCTGCAACGCGATTTTCGCCGCCACCGGAAAGCGAATCCGGCGACTGCCCATTCGCGCTGAAGAG
>QHVX01000366.1:2243-5397 GCA_003222375.1 Acidobacteriota bacterium | reverse complement strand
AGCGCGAACAAGCGTGCGAGCCGCTCGTCGGCGATGGCATCCTCAACGGGCGGACCGATCTTCGGCGCCGGCGTTCCGGGCCGCGGCGAGTATTTGAACGCAAACAGCGACGGATAACGCACTTCCTCGATCAATGTCAGCGACTGTTGGAAGTCTTCTTCCGTTTCGCCGGGAAATCCGACGATGAAGTCGGTGGAAAAATGGATTTCCGGAATTGCGGCGCGAATGCGCTGGATCGTCTCGAGATATTTCTCGCGCGTGTAGAGACGCTTCATCCGCCGCAGAATCCTCGAGGATCCGGATTGCACCGGCAGATGGAGATAGCGCGAGATGTTCGCGTGATCGCGCATCGCCGCGATCATGCTGTCGTTGACTTCCGCCGGATGCGAGGTCATGAATCGCAGCCGTCGCACGCCCTCGATCTCCGCGACAGCGGAAAGCAGCGCCCCGAAATCGCGACCAGTCACCGGGCAGCGATAGGCATTCACGGTCTGTCCCAGCAGCTCGATCTCAACGCGTCCGCTGGCGCGCACTTCCGCGATGACGTCGTCAAACGGACGCGAGACTTCGCGACCGCGAGTGGTCGGCACAATGCAGAACGTGCAGTTCTTGTTGCAGCCCTCGATGATCGTGACCTGGGCCTTCGTCGCCGACGGACGATCGACGGCCAGGTAGTCGTAGCGGCGGTCTTCCGGAAAGTCGATCGCGATGCTCTTGCCGCCGGCAAGCACGGCATCGAGATGGCCGACATTGCCGGGACCCATCACGAAATCGACCCACGGCGCGCGGGAGAGGATCCGCTCCCCTTCCTGCTGCGCCACGCATCCGCAGACGCCGATGCGCACGCTGCCGCGCTTCAGCTCTTTCAACTCGCCAAGGCGCGAGTAGACCTTGTTCTCGGCCTTCTCGCGGATCGAGCAGGTGTTGAGAAGGATGAGATCCGCTTTTCGCTCGTCATCGACGCGCCGATATCCGCGCAACTTCAAGTTGCCGGAGAGGCGCTGGCTGTCCAGATCGTTCATCTGACAGCCCCACGTTTCGATGAAGTACGTCTTGCTCATTGCGGCTTCGTATTCACTCTCTGCTGCACATCGCGCGCATCGGAGAGCTCCCTGCGCGCGTCGTCGAGCTGCTTCTTCGTTTGAGCGAATCGCGGCTGGATCGTGTTGTCGCGATAGTTCAGATCATTCTCTGCGTAATACGAATCTTCGATCCGGCGCAGGTCCTTTTCGAGATCCGCGACTTTTTTCTCCGCTGTCCCGACCCGCACGGCCGCGGCATCGGCGGCTTTGCGCTGCTCCTGCTGTTTTTCGAGCGAAGTTTTCTGCAGAGCTGCGGGCGCCGCTATCGTTGTCGTGGACTGCCCTTCCTTGGGAGGCAACACGATCAACTTGCCCTTCGACTTCTTGACGTCCGCGTTGGTGATTACTTTCTTCGTCGGTTTCTTTTTCGGTCCGCCGCTGGCCTTCGCGGCTTTGACCAGCGGAGAGTCTTCCTGCGGCTTTGGCGCGTCCTGGGCGACGGCCGCTGCGCAAATCATCATGACGACTAAGATCGACTTCATGGTACTGAAGTCCCGGCGCGGCCGTATCGATCTTCTAATCGCACCACATCGTCCAACTCTGGCGTCGAGACCTCGGCGATATCGGTGTCTTCGATGGCTTCCATTCGATGAATCATGCGCGGCGGGATGTGAAACGCTTCTCCTGACCGAAGCCGCAGCTCGCGACGATCTCCGTCGACCTCGACCGTGAGCTTCAACTCGCCACGGACAACAAACAGCGTCTCTTCTTTCATTTCGTGATATTGCAGGCTGAGCGATTCACCGCGATTAATATGCAATATTTTGCCTACATATTTCCCGGTTTTCGCATAAATCAGTTCATAGCCCCACGGTTTCGGCACTTTCCGTACATTGCGATGCTGGAAAAGTTCCTCGTGGCTCATACGCTTTTGCTGATCAGCCCCTCCGGAAAACGCATCGCGACGCTCTCGATCACGAACTCCTCGATCTCCTGGGCCGTCTTCTTCTGCAGCGCCATCTCCGCGATCCGGCGGCAGTCGCGATAACGGACTGACCGCGCGATGTTCTTGATGATCGGAATCGAGGATGGATTCATCGAGAAGATTTCCAATCCCAGGCCGATCAGCACCACCGCGTAAATTGGATCCGCGGCCATCTCACCGCACATCGACACCGGGATTCCCGCTGATTTGCCGGCATCGATGATGCCTTTGATCAGACGCAGCAGCGCCGGGTGCAATGGCTCGTAGAGATAGCTGACGTTCTCATTCGATCGATCGATCGCTAGCGAATATTGAATGAGGTCGTTCGTTCCGATCGCGAAGAAGTCCGCCTCCTGCGCCAGGATGTCGGCGATCATCGCCGCCGACGGAACTTCGACCATGATTCCGATCTTGAGGTTCGGGTTGTATTCGATGCCTTCGGTGTCCAGCTCTTCTCTGAGTTGGCGGATGAGCGTCTTCACTTGTCGCAATTCCTGCACGCCGGAGACGAGCGGAAACATGATCTTCAGATTTCCGACCACCGAGGCGCGCAGCAGCGCGCGCAACTGCGTGCGGAACATGTCGCGGTGCTTCTTCGCGCGAGCCGATGACTTCGCGCGCCAGCTTTCTTCCACCGAGATCGAATGTTCGAATGATGCAGTCGCGGGGAGCGAGACCCTCCGCCAGGGCGCGGTACAACTGCAGATGCTCTTCCTCCGTCGGAAGCAGCGGGCTCTTCGAAATGTAGAGAAACTCGGAGCGATAGAGGCCGATCCCCTCCGCGCCGAACCGAACCGCATCTTTGAGCTCTTCCACCAGCTCGATGTTCGCCTGCAGCGTGATCTGGTGATTGTCCTTCGTGATCGCGGGCTGCGTCCGATTCTCGAGAAGTTTTCGCTCGGCTTCTTCATGGCGAAGAATGCGACTCTGGTATTCGGCGATCATCGCCTGGGTCGGATTGACGATCAACGTTCCTTCATAGCCATCGATGATGACCATTTCGTCGTTGTCGATGATTTTGGTCAACCGTAGAACTCCGATCACTGCGGGCATGAACAGGGATTTCGCGATGATCGATGTGTGCGATGTCCGCCCGCCGGCCTCGGTCGCGAATCCGACGATCGGGCGTCGATTGAAGTGAATGGTG
>QHVX01000366.1:0-2238 GCA_003222375.1 Acidobacteriota bacterium | reverse complement strand
CGGAAAGATCGTGGTGCGCGATTCCCTGCAGATTCGTCTGCACGCGATCGGCCACGTCTTTGACGTCCGCTTCGCGCTCGCGCAGGTACGCGTCATCGAAGCTCTTGAATCGCGCCTGCAGCTCTTCCTGCACTTCGGCCAGCGCCCACTCGGCGTTGACCTGCTCCGATTCGATTTTCTGAACGACTTTGTCCGCGAATGATGGGTCGCTGACGATCATCGAGTGCGCTTCGAAGATCGACGCGTATTCGTCGCCCATCGAGCGGCTGACTTTTTGCTTGAGCTCGGCCAACTCGTCGCGGGTCTTCTCGAGAGATTGGAGAAATCGATTGACTTCCGATTCGACGTCTTCCTCGCGGATCGGAACGCGGAAGACCGATGCCTCGCGCGTCTCGATGATTACGGCGCGGCCGATCGCGATGCCGGGCGATACGCCGATGCCTTTGTAGGTACGGACGTCATTCCGCGTCGGCGGCGTGAGTTTGGTGGCCCGATCGGCGAGCATGGTCGCTTCATTCTACTTCGTCGAACTTGGCGTCGATCAGCTTCTCGATCGCGTCGACGGCTTCCTTCTCGTCCTCGCCGTTGGCCGTCACAGTGATGACCGTGCCGCGGCCGGCGGCCAGGAGCAGAATGCCCAGGATGCTCTTGCCGTCGACTTCTTCGTCGCCTTTGCGAACTTTGATGTCCGATTTGTAACGGGCAGCGCAGTGGACGAGTTTTGCGGCGGCGCGAGCATGCAGTCCCAGTTTGTTTTTGATCTCGATGTCGCGCGAGATCAACCGGCTGCTCCTGCGCGTTTCTCCGCCGACAACAGATCGGACGCCACGCGAATCGCCTTGGAGCCTTTCTCGCAGATCACGTGGGCCAGGGTGCTGACATCCTTCGCCTCCTGCTGCATGGTCGCGAATTTCACGACCATCGGCAGATTGACTCCGGTGATGATCTCGACGCGCCCTTTTTCCAGAAACGAGAGGCTGATGTTGCTGGGCGTGCCGCCGAACATGTCGGTGAAGATGATGACGCCCTCGGTCTCGCCGATGCGCTCCAGCGCCAGCCGGATTTTCTCGCGGGCCTCGTCGACGCTATCGGTCCACTCTAGTGGGACCGCTTCCATGACTCCGGTCTTCGCCTCGATTTTCTGTGCTGCGTTCAGTAGCTCGTTCGCGAGCTTGCCGTGAGTCACAATCAATGCACCAATCAAGTTAGAACCTCCCCCTGCTCGATGATCTCACCGTTTGAAGTCACGGTGCACGATCTCTACCGAGTAACCGCGGCTCTCGATGTCTGCGCCGAGGCGCTGGGCGATCGCGACGGAGCGATGCTTGCCGCCCGTGCAGCCGATTCCGATCGTGAGATAGCTCTTCATTTCCCGCTGGTAACCAGGCAGGAGATACGTGACGAAATCGAGCAGCTTGGCGTAGAACGGTTCGTACTCCCGCTGTTGTTTCAGGTACTCGATCACTTCCGGGTCCAGTCCAGTCTTCGGCCGCAGCCGCTCGACGAAGTGCGGATTGGGAAGGAATCGCACGTCGAACAGCAGATCGAGGTTGTAAGGCAGGCTGAATTTGAATCCGAAGCTGATGATGGTCACCAGCATCGACGGCGTGTAGCTCGGCAACCCGAATCGCCGCACCACCTCGGCTTTCAATTCGTGCACGGAAAACTGCGACGTGTCCAGGACGAGGTTCGCGAGCGATTTCACTTCTGTCAGCGCTTCGCGCTCGGTCTGGATCGCCTCGATGATCGGAAGGTTGTTCGCCAGCGGATGCGGTCTTCGCGTCTCGGAATAGCGGCGCGCGAGGACTTCGTCAGTGGCCTCGAGAAAAATGAGTACAACATTAGGTATTAATTTTTGTATACGTTCTCGATAGAAGTTCGGAAACACCGATGCGAAATCGTGCGTACGGACATCGACGACGATGCCGACGCGCGTCGCGTTCTCATGCGCGGCTACTTCCTCGAGGAATGCCTCGATGAGGTGAATGGGCAGGTTGTCGCAGCAATAGAAGCCGAGGTCTTCGAGGCTCGATTGCACGTAGCTTTTCCCCGAGCCCGAAAGACCCGTGATGATGACTAGATATTCAGGTCGGTTCACTGCAGCGAATGCACGCTCACGACATTGTCCATGAAATGCGGAATCAGCAGCAGATGTCGCTTCGTGTCGTATCCGATGTCCGCGGGGGCGTTGACGTTTTCGACGACGGCGGTGAATTTGTTGTTCTTGCCTCGATAAAC